>JAYUPZ010000512.1:0-3059 GCA_043759805.1 Myxococcales bacterium
GAATCCATAGGCGCGTCGAGCAATCTGTGTGCCAATGCCGCCGAGACCCACGATCACCGCAGTTCCGCCCTGTAGCTCGCGTGCCTGGGAGCCGGGGGCGCGTTTCCACTGGGCGTCTCTTTGCAGATTGTGGTACGTATGCATGTTTCGGGTCAACGTTAAAAGCAGTGCGAACGCGTGGTCAGCAATGTTTGGGGCGTGCGTGGTACGCATGTTGGTCAGGACGAGGTCTGTCGCCGCTTTCATCTCCAGCAGGTACGCGCAGTCGTCGACGCCGGCGCTTGTGACTTGCAACCAGCGCAAGCGGCTGCCGGCGAGTAGGATCTCCGGATTGCAAAAGGCACCGCCCACCGCCCCGTCGAGGGTGGACATCGCAGCCAGAGCCTCGGCGCTACCAGCGAAGTTCACGATTTCGAGTCGTTCCGAAACTTTGCTAAGCCGCTCACGTTCGGCATCTGGAAGCCCTATAAAGCCCACCTTCAAGCGGCTACCGAGAGGTGCCCCTCCTGCAATCGCGATCCGCTTTGTTGGTGCAGGCCATTCAGGTGACGGGAGCAATTCATTGCTTGCAGCCCCGTTTGTAGTCGGAATTGCAACGGGGGTCGCCGTTTCGGCGGTGGCACACCCAAGCAGTGTTATCAAAGTCCATGCCATTATCAAGCGGGTTTCCATGCGATGCGCAGGGTACCTCGGTATGTCATTTTGCGCTAGAAGTCAGGGATGGCGCAACCGATCCTTTGGTGTAATCAATCCATGCCGGAATCAACGGAAGCCCGTTTGAGGGCAGGCGCATCTTCGTATGATGTGATTCTGGCAACGAACGGACAAAACGAAGCACAACTTGCCGTGGCAGACGTGGTTTACGGACAGCCGCCGGTGGCGGCATTGTTGAAGGCTGTCGGGGTTGGAAAAGGGCCACGTCTGGTGCAACTGTCGTCCGCCGGATATACGAACTATTCCGGCGCGGAACTTCGTACTGCGTTTATGAAGACGGGGACAGTCCTGTGTAAAAGCTCTCGTGTTTACGACGAGCCTGTGGCGCAGCACATGTTGGCTTTCATGTTGACCGCTGCGCGAAGCCTGCCCGAAACCTTGGCGAACGCACGGGGACCACGCGCCTGGCCGACCGCGACAATCCGACAGCGCTCGTTTTTGCTCAACCGACAGACCGTCATCATTGTGGGATACGGTTCGATTGGCGCTCGGCTTGCGGTGATGTGCAAGGCGTTTGACATGCGCGTCGTGGGGATCCGTCAGTCGATTCGGGGCGACGAGGGCATCGAGATGCTGGCGGTTTCCGATGAACGCGTCAACGCAATGTTGGGGGAAGCCGATCACGTGGTGAACCTTCTGCCAGCGCACGAGACGACAAATCACTATTTTGATGCAGTACGTTTGGCCGCTTGCAAGCGAGGCGCGCGGTTCTACAATGGCGGTAGGGGAACGACGGTTCATCAAGAGGCGCTCATCGAGGCGCTCACGTCGGGGCATCTGTCAGCGGCGTTGCTTGATGTGACCTCACCGGAGCCCCTGCCCCCCGATCATCCCCTCTGGTCCGCGCCGAATTGCGTCATCACGCCGCATAGTGCGGGTGGCCACGGTGACGAGCACGACCGACTCGTGGACCATCTGCTGGCGAATGTGGAGCGTCTCAGCAGGGGCGAAACACCCGAAGATCGCGTCTACCAGGACGCAACTTAAACAAGTAGTTACGAGCACTTGTGTGCGAAGTGAAGGAATTTCGCCGGGAAATTTGCGGACCACATTTATTTACATTATCCTACATTGACACACATCGCATGAACGCCGTGACTGTCCACAAACCCACGCCCATCCTTTTTACACCTCTGACGCTCCGCCCAATGGCCCGGGCCGAAAGAATCGCCATTTTTGAACGTGAAGTTCGAGAAAGACTTTCGCGGGCGGCCCTCGACGCCTTGATAGGTCGCTCGGCGGTGATCTCCGAAGGGCAGATCACCGAACACGGAAAACGACGCAGCTATCTCGGGTCGACCATGATCACCTTTGATCTGTCAAAGGTCAGCAGCGATTTTCGCGAGCCCTCCGACGCCGGTACCGCACGTCGGTTGGCAGCACTGCTCACAACCGATACCACTGCCAAAAATCGGATCCGCGCTGTCGCCACCCGCGAAGCCGAGATTCGCACACAGCAAAAGTTACACGAGATCTCTATCGAGATCGGTGTGCGTTCCAAGGACACCCGGGTACTTGTTGACGTCGATGTGGAGGCGACGCTGTGATGGCCGCCATTCGAGTCACGCCAGAGTCGACACGCGCCGCGGGCTACAGCTTCGCCGCCGTATCCACCATCCTGGACGTGCCCGATACAAAGTTGCGTTACTGGGCGCAAATCGGCTTTGTCGGTCCGTCGCAACGGGAGGGAACGCGACAACTTTATACCTTCCGAGATCTTGTGATGGTCAAGGCCGCCAAGGAGTTGATTGGACGTGGTTTCGCGCCAGCGGAAATTCGCGACACCCTTTTGGCCGCGCGCCGATCGTTGCAAGTCTATGAATCGGACACCGCCGTCATGGCAAAGCTTCGGATCGCATTTGATGGAACGGCGCTTGTTGTGCAAGACGGCGATGCCGCCTTCGAGGCTTCCGGTCAACGCGTTTTCGATTTTGGCGTTGCCGAACTTGCGGAAATGGCGCACGTTCGTCTGAGTGGTGGAGGCATCGTTGCTCCGCTCGTACGTTCATCCGAAACGCCGCGGCGATCCACAGGCAAGCGTCCCTCGGCATATGATTGGTTCGTCGAGGGACTTTCGATCGATGGTGTGCAAGGGAAAGAGGACGAGGCCATTGCCTGTTACAGGCAAGCCCTTGCGGCCGATCCCGGACTTGCGGCCGCGCACACCAACCTGGGTTCGATAGCCTATCGACGCGGGGACAGGGTGGGTGCCCGTGCTTCGTTTGAGCGGGCGTTGGCCATCGATCCCGAACAATCCGAAGCGCGCTTCAACCTTGCAAATATTCTGTTTGAAGACGGCGAAACTGAGGTCGCTGCTGCCGAGCTTCGACGTGTGTTGCAGTCAA
>JAYUPZ010000513.1:0-6431 GCA_043759805.1 Myxococcales bacterium
ATCGCGACGCGGGCAAGCGGCCTGTCATGGGTGAGATCGCAGCGCGTCTTTCCGATGTTGCGATTGTCACTTCGGACAATCCGCGAACCGAAAATCCCGCGACAATCCTTTCGCACGTTGTCCTTGGTGTAACGCAGGCCGGGGCAACCCTCAAGTCGGCATCGGCTCTTTCGGTTGAAAACGGTGCGTGCATGGAACCTGATCGTCGCGCTGCCATCGATTGTGCGGTCGCCATTGCTCGGCCCGGGGATGTGGTCCTCATCGCGGGCAAGGGTCATGAGGACTATCAAATTGTGGGAAAACAGAAGTTTCATTTTGACGATCGCGAAGAAGCGCGACGGGCATTCGCAACGCGCGAGGAGAGCATCAAGTCATGAAACTGGATTTCGCCATCAAGGTTATGGGGGCCGATCTCTTGCTGCCCCCTCGTTCGAGTAGCAAAGACGTTGCGAAGCAAACATGCTTTGGTGCTGCGGTTGACGGTCGAAAGGTCGAGCGCGGTCAATTGTTTTTCGCCGTCAAGGGTGAACGAGTCGATGGCTTCGCGTATTGCGCGCAAGCTGCACGCGCCGGTGCTGCGGCCGTGGTGGTTACCCGCGATCGGGGTCGCCCGACGGGTGTAGGCGCCGTGCCGGTCCTGGCGGTGGATGATCCCGTCCTGGCTCTGGGAAAGCTTGCCCATGCCGTCCGCAATACGTTTGAAGGCGTGGTCATTGGGGTCACGGGCTCGAACGGCAAGACCACCACCAAGGAGTTGATCGCGGCGGCTCTCGGCCCGCACGGCAAGGTCTTGCGATCGCCCGGCAACTTGAATACCGAGATTGGCTTGCCGCAGGCCATCCTGTCGGCACGGGGCGACGAGGCCTTTTGGGTTTTGGAAATGGCCATGCGCGGCCCTGGCGAAATTGAAACCCTCGGCCGTATCGCATGTCCGCATGTGGCGGTCGTTACCAATGTTGGCGCGGCCCATCTCGGGCGTTTGGGATCGCTTCAGGCTATCGCCCGTGCGAAGGGGGAAATCTATAAAACCCTTGCGCCCGGTGGTACCGCGGTTGTGCCGGGAAACGAGGCGATGTTGGGCGAAGATCTTGCCTCGGTGCCAACGGGGCGCATCGTCCGCTTCGGCGCTGGATCGTTTTTGCAGTTCGGCCGAGGCGCTGGTTTTTCGCCGGGTGTGCGGCTCCTGGAATACGTTCCGGAAGCCGATGGCCATTCACTGATTCGCGTCTCGGTGGGGGAATATCCCGCTGTGCTGCGATTGCCGCTTGCCGGGCCCCACAACGCGGTTAATGCCTGCGCCGCGCTGTCGGTCGTCTGGGCGCTTGGGTTGCCGATCGCGCCTTCAGCAGCGGCGCTTGCCAACGTCGCCTTGCCGCCCCATCGGAGCAACGTTCGGTCGGTCGGAGGACGTCTTGTCATCGACGATTGTTACAACGCCAATCCTGCTTCCATGTCGGCCGCACTCACGACGCTCGCAGGTTCTTTGTCGGCAACGGGTCGGGCCTTTGCGATTCTGGGCGACATGTTGGAGCTTGGTCCCGATGAGCGTGCGCTGCATGAAGCCCTCGGCGCAGAGGCCGTAAAAAAGGGCGTTTTGGGCCTGGTCGGTGTTGGAAAGCTGGGGCGTCTGATAGCAGCCGGGGCTAGAAAGGCCGGCCTAAGTCGCAGTCGCGCGGTGGCGACCGACGATGCTGCGGAGGCCGCCCGGATCGTCGCGGGATTGTCGGCGCCCGGTGACGCCATTCTCATCAAAGCCTCTCGTGGTATGCGGCTTGAGGCGGCCGTCGACGCAGTGTGCGCGATTCTCGGAACGTCCGCGAAGCAGAACAAGAAGAGTGTGAAGACGCCGAAGCAGAAGGCCAGGGCGACGAAGCAGAAGGCCAGGGCGACGAAGCAGAAAGCCAAGGCGCCGAAGCAGAAAGCCAAGGCACCGAAGC
Source organism: Myxococcales bacterium (assembly GCA_043759805.1). Classification (GTDB taxonomy): domain Bacteria; phylum Myxococcota_A; class Polyangia; order Fen-1088; family Fen-1088; genus JAWXBF01. The sequence goes on from JAYUPZ010000513.1 coordinate 1,938, forward strand.
AGAAAGCCAAGGCGACGAAGCAGAAAGCCAAGGCGCCGAAAAAAGTCAAAGCCACGCGAGGGCGCAAGGTGGTGAAACGCGTATCAACACAAGCCCGGAAGCGAAAGTAGGAACGTGCTTTTTCATCTTTTTGCGATGCTTCGGTCCGAATACTCAGTATTCAACGTGTTTCGTTACACATCGACCCGGATGGGTCTTGCGACCTTGACGGCCCTTGGCATTACTTTTTTTGTTGCGCCTTGGTTTATTGCGCGAGCGCGATCCCGACAGCTCGGTGAAGTGATCCGTGAGGATGGACCAAAGTCGCATGCCAGCAAGCAGGGCACGCCGACGATGGGTGGGGCACTCATCTTGCTTGCGCTCGCATTTGGAACCCTCTTGTGGTGCGATTTGACCAGTCAGCTCATCTGGCTCGCGCTGTTCGTGACGGTTGGCTACGGCGTACTCGGCTTTGTTGACGATTACATCAAGATCGTCCATCGCAACAAAAAGGGGGTTCCAGGGCGATACAAGCTGCTCGCCCAGTTCCTCGTGGGCGGTGTTGCGGTTACGTGGCTCTTGATGGGAGATGTGTTGGCGCCGGAAATGCGAACCCGCCTGGTTTTGCCGATGGTGTCGATCGCCCGGTTTTCGCCTGAATTATCGCTTCCGCTCTACATTTTCTTTGGTCTCATTGTGGTGGTGGGAACTTCCAACGCGGTCAACCTGACCGATGGCCTCGATGGACTCGCGATAGGGCCGGTCATCATCTGTTCGTTCTCGCTGATGTTGCTGAGCTACGCCGCGGGCGCCACGCTCAACGGTTTCAACGTCGCGTCGTATCTTGGCATCGCTCACGTGGAAGGCGCAGGTGAGCTTGCGATTTTCTGCGGCGCCATCGGTGGTGCTGGCATCGGTTTTCTTTGGTACAACACCCATCCCGCGCAGGTTTTCATGGGCGATGTAGGTGCCCTCTCGCTCGGTGGCGCGCTGGGGTTTGTGGCGCTTGCGACCAAGACGGAAGCTTCGTTGCCTATCATCGGCGGTGTGTTCGTCGCCGAGGCGGTCAGCGATATCATCCAGGTCGCCTATTACAAGCGTACCAAGAAGCGCGTGTTTCTGATGGCGCCGATCCACCATCACTTTGAGAAGCTGGGCTGGCCCGAATCCCGAATCGTGGTGCGCTTCTGGATCGTGTCGTTCATGTGCGCCGTGCTGGGACTTGTGCTCACACTCAAGCTCCGCTGACTCCGGGTAGGTCGCGGACTTACGGGCTGTTGCTCTGTTTTGGCTCGTCGGGCTGGAGAAACCTGCGCAAGGGTCGATATCTATAGACATGGCTTCGTGTCGATCGCTCATGTTCCTGTGTCTTGTGGTTATGACGGGGTGCGGTGCCGGTTCGGATGGCATGGTGGTCTTGACCGGTGGTGCGGGCGGCCAGTCCGGATCCGTTTCGAGCGGTGGATCGAACGGCTTCACGTTTCTAGGCAACGATGATGCCGGGGTAATCAGTGCTACGGATGCGAACGGATGTCCGGGCGGAATGTGTATTGAACCTTTCGATGACGCGATGCCGGCCTCGCAATGTGGCAATGGGCGCATCGAATCCGGCGAGGTTTGCGATGACATGAATGCGATGCCGGGCGACGGATGCTCCGGTCTGTGCCGCCTCGAACCCAATTTTCGATGTCCCGTTCCTGGCGAACCTTGTCTTTCCACGGTGGCCTGCGGCGACGGAATGGTCGGTGGCAAGGAAGGATGCGACGACAAGAACTTTGTGTCGGGTGATGGTTGTACCGAGTCATGTCAGGTGGAACCGGGATACGGATGTGCCTCGCCCGGTGAACCCTGTGCCAAAATTGTAAACGTCGCGTGCGGTGATCGTATCGTCAACATGGGCGAGACCTGCGACGACGGAGGCAAGTTGGGTGGCGATGGATGCTCAATGGATTGTCAGCTTGAGGTGGGATTTTCGTGTCCGTTGCCGGGAGAGACGTGTGTTGCGGATGAGTACTGCGGCAACGGCAATCTTTCCGATGTTGAACAGTGCGACGATGGCAACGGAGAGCCCGGCGACGGCTGCACGGGGCTTTGTCAGAAAGAACCCTTTTTCGTCTGTTCGATGCCAGGGAAAATGTGCGAGAGCACCATTGTTTGCGGCGATTCCAAAGTGATTGGCGACGAGGCCTGTGACGACGGCAACAAAGAACCGAACGACGGATGTGCGGCGGATTGCAAGTCCACTGAGCCCGGTTTCACGTGTCCCACCGCCAGTGGCGTGGGTGGCAGATGTCTCGCGGTGCCAACTGAACGTTGTGGCGACGGACGACTGTCGATCGGCGAATTTTGCGATGACGGCAACACGGATGCGACCGATGGTTGCAGCGATGTTTGCCAGGTCACACCGGGTTATACGTGCCCAGCCGCGGGCATGAGTTGCATGTTGATCGAGTGGTGCGGAGACGGGAAGCTCTCCCTCGTCCGCGGTGAAGAGTGCGACGACGGGGACGAGATTGGGGGCGACGGCTGCAGTGCGACCTGTGTTCGGGAAGCGAACTTTGTTTGTCCGCAGCCTGGCATGGATTGCACGTCCACGGTGCGTTGTGGTGATGGCATCGTGAGCGGAGGTGAAACGTGTGACGATCGCGATCTCGATCCCAACGATGGCTGCAATCAAAACTGTCAGGTCGAACTTGGCTGGGTTTGCCCCGTGGGTGCGGCCTGTCGCGCCGAACGTTGCGGTGACGGTCGCATCGCCGGTACCGAAAAATGCGATGATCGCGATGCCGACAGCGGCGACGGGTGCAGTGCGCTTTGCCAAATAGAACTGCCGGGTCCAACCGAGGGCAATGGCTGGGTGTGCCCGCAACCAGGGCAAGCGTGTACGCGCACCACCTGTGGCAACGGCTTTCGCGAGGGCAGCGAGCAGTGTGACGACGGCGACAACGACACGGGAGATGGCTGCGGACCGCTGTGCCGAAACGAACCTCTGTGCGTGGGTGGCCCTTGCGTGACCCAGTGTGGCGATGGTTTGCTCCTCGCGATCGACAAACAAAACGGGCAGCAATGTGATGATGGTAATACGGTTTCCGGCGACGGGTGTTCCGATGGCTGCAAGGTCGAATCGGGGTTTGTTTGCAGCGATACAGTCACCACCGCCAATCCCCTGATTCTCCCGATCGTCTACCGCGACTTCAAGGCCTATGAAAACGCAGGACAGGTCGAGTTTCAGTGGAGCATGGGTGATCCAATCGATCGCACGCCAACCCAGGACATTTGGGCCCGCACAACGCTGGGTACAGCAGCCGACACGTTGCCCGATGGAACGTCGCTACTCGGTAAGCCGATCTTTAAATGGTACGTCGGCTGCAACGGTACAGGTTGCGCAAATCTCACGCCAGCTCAGGGTCAGGCGCAACCCGCCAATACGCTTGGCGCGGATACTTGCAACGGTTTCAAGAACGCGGCGACCGGTGTGCGCGACATGACCCCATGGGGACGGCCTGTGTTCTGGTGTGGTTACGGCGCGCAGGACTTTCTGACCTTTAGCGAGTGGTATCGCGATGTGCCCAATGTGAATCGGGCGGTCGTGAGCACGCTTGGCTTGAATCTTCTGAACAACGGTTCGTACCAGTATTCAAGTACGAGTTTCTTCCCCATTGATGGGCAGGGATTTGGGAACGAGCAATGGACGCGCAATTATCATTTCACAAGTGAAGTGCGCTACTGGTTCGAATACGACGCCGCTGCCAACGCAAACTTGACCTTCTTTGGCGACGATGACGTCTGGGTGTTTGTCGGGGGCAAACTGGTGGTCGATATCAGTGGTACGCATGGTCAAGTTCAAGACGGCGTGACTCTCAATGTCGATACCAACGACATCGCTGGCAACCGGCTAAATCTGGTCGATGGCTCCGTCTACGAAATCGTGGTGTTCCAGGCCGAGCGAAATTGTTGTGGCTCGAACTACCAGTTGACCTTGTCCAACTTCAGCAGCACCCGGAGTTCGTGTCAGTCGGTTTGCGGCGATTCTATCGTGACCCCGAACGAATCCTGTGACCTTGGGACCGCCAGCAATACTGGCGCCTACGACACCTGCAATACCAATTGCACCTTGCCAGCACGATGCGGAGACAATATTCCGCAAACGGCGTCGGGTGAAGCGTGTGACGACGGCAGCAATCTTGCAACCTACAGCACCGGGCAGATGCGATGTGGCCCCGGTTGCGAGTGGGCCCCTCGATGTGGCGATGGCAGAGTGGACGGCGCCCACGGTGAGGCCTGTGATGAAGCCACCCGCAACGGCATGGGCTACGGTTATTGCACCGCAACCTGCCAGCTCGGCCCACGCTGTGGCGACAGTGTCACCAGCAATGGCGAGCAGTGCGATGACGGCAATGCCAATGGCAATTCGCAGAGTGCCTGTTCGGCGACTTGCACGCGCAAGTGCGGCAACGGAACCGTGGATGGCGGTGAACAGTGTGACAACGGCGCTCAAAACACGGGCGGTTACGG
>JAYUPZ010000514.1:0-13857 GCA_043759805.1 Myxococcales bacterium
CGTGGCGATGCGTTCCTCGGCTCGTTTTGCCCAGGTTTCCGTCGGTGCCAGTCGCCAGATCATGCGCAAATACTCAACAATCTTTGCGGGAGAGCGGCCGAGGTTTTCCATGGCGATCGTCTGTCGAAAGCGGGCTTCCGCGCGCCGTGGACCCTGTGGGAAGCGTTCCAGAAATGTCGCGGCTCGGTTTTCGAGTTCGTCCCACCGCTTGAGGCGTTCCAGGGCTTCGAGCGCGACGAGCTCGGCCTCTGCCGCCATCACGGCCTCCTTGTCGACGCGGGCGGCCCAGTAGAGCGCGGATTCAGTGTTCCCGAGCCGCAAGTGGGTGTGCGCTGCTTGATACGCGTGATAGTCGGAAAGCAGCGGGTACGTTTTCCACAGAGACTCAAATATTTTCGCTGCTTCCGTGGGTTTCGCTGCTTCCCCGAGCGAAAGAGCCTGCATCAGCCGCATGGGGATTTCGACCTTGGAGGCTGAACGCGAACCTTTGGCACTCTCGGCAAAAAGTTTCGCGGCCTCGTCGAAATTGCCCACGTTGTAGGCGTCCGCAGCGGCGCGAAGTTTACCGGTCGCAAAATAGGGCGCGAGCAGTTCCGCATCCAGTTCGGGCGCCAGCGCGAGGGCAGCGCAGAGGAGACCGCTCGACAAGGCAAAAGACATTCGCTCAGCCTAAGGCCCGGGCGGTACCGAGGCAATTTCGATGTTGTCGCTATTTCTTGAAAACGCTGGTGCGGTTTCGACCGGCATTTTTCGATGCGTAAAGTGCCTGGTCCACGGCGGTCATGAAGGCGAGGGCGTGTTTGATTCTGTGGCCCGGTACGGTTGCCAGGCCAACGCTCACACTTACCGAAATTGCACGGTCTGCGATCTTAATTTCAGTTGCGTTGACGGCGTTGCGGATGCGCTCGGCAACCACGAGACCCTGTTTGCCATCGGTTCCGCGACAAATGACGGAAAACTCCTCGCCCCCGGTTCGCGCAAAAACATCCTCGACGCGGACCGAATCAAAAATTCGCGACGCCACTTCGGTGAGTACGGCGTCGCCGGTTGGGTGCCCGTGTGTGTCGTTGACCTGTTTGAAATGATCGATGTCAATGCCGACCAGGGTCAAGGGAATGTGATGACGCTGTGCGTACGAAAACTCACTTTCCAGCCGATCCATGAAGTACTTTTTGTTGAAGGCTTTCGTCAGATCGTCGCGCAATGCCGATTCATACATTTGGCGCGCAAACGTGACATCGACGTGGTCGTGATAGGTGAACTTGAGAATCGTGCTGCTGCCGACCAGGATCTTGTCGCCATCCTGAAGTTGGTGCGTTTCGACCCTTGATCCTTTGACGAGCGTGCCATTGGTGGATTGCAGATCGCGCAGCACGGGTTGTCCATCCTCCATCACGATTTCGCAATGTTCGCGCGAGATACCGTCGTCCAGGATGCGCACGTCGGCCTTCTGACCGCGACCCACAATCGTGCGTTCGCGACCAACCCGGTACATTTCGCCGATCATCGAACCGGCCAGCACAAGCAGAAAAGCTTCATCGCTGCCTGGCGGAAAATCACCCGTGATAGGCGCCACATTCACACTCGTTACATCGTCCCAGCTCATCACGCCGGTAGTGTAACACCAATCGTGGCACCAAGTGCACGTGCAATTGCAAGGAGGGGCGCAGCGCGTGGACCCATGGGCTCCGCTAACGCGATAGCGTCGCACAGTAAGATGGCCAGCCGTTTGTGTGACGCGTCGGCAAATTGGGCGTGTTCCTGGTCGTCCCTGTCGTCGGCGTGCTGGAAGGCAATACCATACAGATAGCCAAATTGTGCAAGACGAGCCCGTTGGGCCTCGGTGGCACCGCCCACGATGGCCCCAACCTCGACGGCTGCCTTGAAAAGAGCCGCCGTTTTTTCAGCGTGTAGCGTTTCGAGTGCCTCCATGCTCACGGGTTTGAGGCCCGCCATGTCACGCGCCTGACCTCGTACCATGCCCTGGATTCCTGCGGCGCTGCTGAGCGCGCGGATTGCTTCGAGGTAACGAGCAGGCTCGGTCGATTCCGCACCGGCACGTGCGATCCACTCGAATGCGAGCGTCAAGAGACCATCGCCCGCCAAGATCGCGGTCGCCTCGCCGAAGGCCTTGTGATTGCTGGGACGTCCGCGTCGCGTATCATCGTCGTCCATCGCAGGCAGATCATCGTGAATCAGGGAGTAACAATGGATTAGCTCAACCGCGGCGGTCGCGAGACGAATGGATGGGGTTAGTTCGGCACCCGCAGCAAGCGCCCCGGCGAGGCCAAACACCGGTCGCAGGCGTTTGCCGGGCGCAAGCAAGGAATAGCGGATCGATTCCACAAGGCGGCCCGGATCCCCATCGGTCGGCATCGGAAGCTGTGCGTTGAGCAGCGCCTCCACTTCGTCGCGACGAAGTGAAATCCAGGCTTTCAGATCGAATGCCGGATCGCTCGTGGCGGTCACGGTTTTTCGTCGCCCGGATCGAGGGGCGTTATTTCCGTTGTGCCGCCGGTTCGGGCAAGCAAAACATCGACACGTTTCTCGGCACTGTCGAGAATGGTTGTGCCACGTTTGCACAATACAATGCCTTCCTCGAAACAGCGCAGACTGTCTTCCAGGGTCAAGTTGCCGCTTTCGAGCTTGCTGACCAGTTTTCGCAAACGATCGAGCAGCTCGTCAAAGCGTTCATCGCCGTTCGGGGTTTCGCTTTTCTGAGTGTCCATGGGTGGCGTGACCAGTGCGTTCTTATCGTTCATCGGGCTTGCAATCAAGCGCTACCGGCTTGGGGCGCCTGCGTTACGCATCCGCGTGAATGGATGGGCGTTTGCCAGCCCAAGGACGGGCGCGTTCCAGCTGTCCGGCGAGTGCAAAGAGCGTGGCCTCGTCGCCGAGTCGGGCCGTGAACATCGAGCCTATCGGTAATCCATCGCCATTCCAGAAGAGCGGAACACTCATCGAAGGTTGCCCGGTCACATTGGCAAGTGGCGTGAACGGCATGAACTTGAAAACCTCTGCGACGCTTTTTTCCACGACGCCCGGAATGCGCAGCAGCACGCCCAGCCCAAGCTTGGCAATCGCCTTTTGCATGAAGCCCTCGAATCCGTGGGGACGTAGCGATCCGATGGGCGGAGGCGGCAAGGCAAGCGTCGGCGTCAAGAGCACGTCGATCTTCTCGAACTGCCGGGTTGTTGCGCGTGTCAACGCCTGCAGATTTTGCCGAGCGCTCATAAAACGCCGCGCCGAGGTTTGCCGGCCGATGAGGTTGACGACCCAGGTGTCCGCCTCGAAATCACGTGCGCGGGCGGTTTTTCCTAGAAGTCTTGAACTCAGATCAATTTCTGCCGTGAGCGCAACCGCAACACTCGCAAAGAAGTCGTTCGCAAAAGCCGTTTCAGAGATACCAAGATCGATCGGCTCGACCGCATGTCCAAGCGACTCGACGAGTTGTGCAGCGTCATCAAGCGCAGCACGACAATCAGGGTGAACTGTTCCGGGCATGTGCGGAATGGCGGTGATGCCCACGCGCAGGGGTCGGGGATCCTGCTGGCTTGACTGTAGGTAGGAAGTTGTCGGTGCCTCGATGGAAAAGAGTCCCGTTGGTTCCGGGCCGAGGGTCGCGTCGAGCAATGCCGCGCTGTCGCGCACGGACCGCGTGATGGCGTGTTCCGAAACAAAGCCGTACCAGCTCTCACTGACAAGAGGACCGATGGGGGTTCGACCGCGTGAGGGTTTCAAGCCGAATAAACCGCAACACGACGCCGGCATGCGAATCGAGCCACCCCCGTCGCCGCCATGGGCCATCGGTACCACCCCTGAAGCCACGGCTGCCGCCGAGCCGCCGCTCGATCCCCCCGCAATAAATCCGGCCTTCCACGGTGTGCAAACGGGCTTGTGCAGCTCAGGTTCGGTAAAAGGCACGAGTCCCATTTCGGGCGAGGCCGTTCGCCCCAAAAAATTTAATCCCGCGGCTCGCAAGCGTAGCACAATGGTTGCGTCCACGTCGGGCACGTAATGCTCGAAGAAACGGCTACCCCCGGTGAGGCGAACACCGGCCCAGGGTGCCCCAAGATCTTTGAGTAAAAATGGAACGCCCGCAAACGGTCCCCCTGAAAGCGGCTGCTCTGCGAACTGACGGGCGCGATCGAAGGCGCGCGTGACGACCGCGTTGGTTTGCGGGTTAACCTTCTCCAGTCGTTCAATTGCCGCCTCGCAAAGTTCGCTCGCGCTGATTTGTCCGGTGCGGACGAGCTCCGCGAGACCGAGGGCATCGTGCTGGTTGTATTCGGGAAAGCGCATGAGGGATCATCCTTCGAGATCGCGGGCCCTTTGTTCAGCGTACGCCATCGCGGGCGCGATTTGATCGGGGGTCAGGTTCCGCCAGAAAATGTGCCACGAATCGAGCCGTACCATGCCCGAGCAGTTGCGGATGTACCAGGGGACAATGGGATTGTCGGGGCGTGAACGCCAGAAAAACGACGGGAATTCCCGGGTCATCATCTTCCAAACGTCGCCACCAATGCCTTCGCCCTGTGCCATGCGATCCACCACGAACTTCGACAGATAAATACCCGCCGGAGACTGTTCGAGCAAGGCCGCACCTCGATAACCGGATTCAATGAAGGCCCGCAAGTAGGTTCGCTCAAGGACCCCGGGCAACAGGCGTCGTTTGAAGGCAGATTCAACGAGTGTCTGGAGTCGCGGTTTATCAATCTCTGCAAGCGAGGAGAAGGAATGAACCGTTGATCCCTTGCGAATCAGCGTGCCCGCTCCGTTGATCGTGAACAACTCGCGGAGCAGGCTAAGTGGGTTCACGACCGATGCGGTCATGCGGTGAGACGCCTGTTCGAGCAATTGACGGGTGCGTCGCAACACCAGCTGATCCCGTCGCGACAGCGTGTCCTCCTTCATCAGGAGGTCGTAATCGGTCGCCAAATTGATGACCGAAATATGCGGTGTGTTGCGCCTTCCAAGCCCGGAGTGCGTTGAAAGGTAGACGACCTTGTGGCTTTCAACGGTGTTGCTAAGCCGTTGAAGCAAGTTGAAACGATGATCCACGTGGAGTGACTGCGAGCTTTGCATCGACACAAGTGGGATGGATCCCCTGTTAATCGCAGCACGAATGGCGGCGAGATCGTCGTCGCTCATATTGGCCTGGACCGCAACGATTTCGGCAGGGACGAGATCTTCCTCAAGCCATTCCTTGACCCGTTTCGCATTCGCGTCCGCGTCGGTTGCGTCAAAGAGCCCCAGAATGACGATGGGGATAAGGCCAAGGCCTGCCAGAATGCGCAGGTCGAAGTGCAGTGGATCGAGGGCATTTTTGACGACCCCGGCCTCGGCGACGAGGATGGCAAAACTTTCCTTTCGCTCGGAGCGGAAGAGCTTGAGGTAGAGATCGATGTCCGCCTTTTGGCCCACGCTTTCGAGGAAACGCTGAATAACATCAGGTTCCATGTTGCGTGCTCCATTTCATGGCGCCAGCAAACGTTTCACAGGCCCTGACGAGATCCGTCACTGTCACATATTCATCGGCAGCATGCGCTTGCGCGATATCTCCGGGTCCAAAGACCACGGCGTCGATACCCCTTCGCGAAAACAACGCGGCCTCGGTCCAGAAGTCGAGCGACAACGTTGGCCCCGGATCGCCATGTCGGCTGTTGCCAAGCAAGGTGCGGAACATCGCCTCGTCCGCCGTCGCAAACGGTGGCTTGTCTTTTTCGTTGACCCATTCAAGTGGATCGGCGCCGGCGGCGAGACGTGCGGCGGACTCACACTCGTGCAAAATGGTTGCGACTTCGGTGCCGGGCGGTGGTCGGACCGACAAATAGAGTTTCGCCTCTGAAGGGATCACATTGAACGCGATGAAGCCCTCGATGCCGGCGATGTTCAGGCAGATCCCCTTGAATCCGCTGCGCTCGATTTCGCGATGACTTGCGGCGACCGCGTCCATTGCAACGGTTGCCCGGGACAGGATCACAAAAGGTGAGGGCAACTGGTCGGCTCGCGACGAATGACCTCCCGGCGAAGTGGCCCGCACGTGGGCGCTGCCAATACCGCGGTGGCGAATACCCATCTTGCAGCCAGTCGGTTCGCACACGATCGCATGCGTGAGTGCTTCAGCCCGGGGGCTCGACAAAAAAGCCTGAATGGCGCTGCCACCGTGCTCTTCGTCACCAGAAAAGAGCAACGCAACCCCGTCGGGCGGCGCGCCGCTGTCATTGCAGAGCGCGACAGCAGAAAGTGCGGCCGCAATGGCCCCCTTCGTGTCGGCGCTGCCGAGTCCGTAAAGTCTTTCGCCCTCCTGATGCAGGCCAAGAGGAGGCCTCGTGTAGCCGGTGTTCGCCGGCACGGTGTCGATGTGCGCGTTGATAAGCAGGGTGGGCGTTTTTTCGCCGAAACGCGCATAAACCGAGCAATGTTGACCGGTCGGAAGGATCTCGACTTCGCGACCGCCAAGCTGCCGCAGCGATTTGGCCAGCGATTCGCACAAGATGCGCTCGTCCCCTGTGGGGTTCTGTGTGTCGTGTGCAACCAGCACCGTGAGGCGCTGTATCAACGTTTCGGCCAAAGGGGAGGGGGAGCCGGACATGGCGCAAACAATGCGACGTGCACGCGCTACCGTCAACGTGGGGATTATTTGTTACGCTACGGTCCGTGACCCCCCCCCAATCCCCCACCAGACCTCCTGCGTCTGGCATAGCCACGGGTGGCGCCCCGACGATGGCGGCTGTGGTGGAGGCGCAAGTTCCTCCGATAGACCCAATGGATCCGATGGTCGGAACGATTCTCGGCGATCGCTACCGCATCGCTTCGAGAATCGGCGAGGGTGGGATGGGGATGGTGTACCTCGGCGAACACATCCTCATGAAAAAACAGGTTGCGATCAAGCTCCTGCACGAGGATCTCGGTCTGGTTGACGACGCGGTCAAGCGTTTCGAACGCGAAGCCCAGTCGGCGTCCCGCCTGAACCACCCCGGGATCGTGGGTGTTACCGATTTCGGTCGCGCGCAAAACGGCCTGCTGTTCCTCGTCATGGAATACGTTGCGGGACGGTCGCTCGCAGAGGTGATTCGAGGCAGGGCTTTGCCCCTTGAACACGCCCTGCATCTGACCCGGCTCATCTTGCGGGGTCTTGCCCACGCTCACGAAGCAGGCATCGTTCACCGCGATCTGAAGCCCGCCAACATCATGGTGATCGAACGCGAAGGTGCTTCGGATGTCGTGAAAATCCTCGACTTCGGCATCGCCAAGATGACCGATCCCGAGGACAACCACGACGTGGCCTTGACCCGGGGTGGCATGATCTTCGGGACCCCAAGCTACATGTCGCCCGAGCAGGCGGCAGGGGATCCAGTCGACACACGCTCGGATCTGTATTCCTGTGGTGTGATACTTTTCGAGATGTTGACCGGTCGGAAGCCTTTCGTCGCGGACGATCTCGTCAAGTTGATGGCCATGCAGATCACGGCGCCTACGCCTCGTTTTGCCGAGGCCGCGCCCCATCTGCAAATTCCGCGGTCGGTCGAGGCTGCCGTCATGCACGCACTCGCCAAATCGCGCGAGGACAGGTTTTCGTCCGCACTGGAGTTTCTCGACGCGCTTGATGGCGCGGAAATGCCCACGCCCGGTTTGCCGGTCGCGCAATCGGTTGCGCAAATCACCACCACCGTCAAACAATTGGGCCTTCGCGTGCGCGCCGAGGCGATTCGTACGTGGCAGGATCGGCGTCGACGCAACATTGCCGGTGGCATTCTCGCCGTCTTCCTCACACTGACCGCTGTTACAGGATTGTTCGGAGAATCAGACCCGGTGCCGGCGCCCGTGCAGCCCGAACTGCAAAAACCGATGCAGCAAGTCGAGGCAAAGCTGGCCACTGGTGATTTGAAGGAAGCCCGGGTGTTGCTGATGCAGCAACTGTCGAAACATCCGGATTCAGCGCGCATTCATTTTCATCTGGGCACGATCGCGTTTGTCGAGAACCGCCCAGACGAGGGGTTGCAGCACTACACAAGGGCGCTCGAATTCGATCCGGGGTTGCGCGGCGACGCGGCCTTGATGATGAACCTGCGCGCCCTGTTGCAGGATCGCACACGCGCCGAGAGCGCACTTGCGTTCTTGATCGATCACATCGGAAAACCCGCGCGCAATACGCTGTCCGATCTGGCAAGCAAAGATCGACGGCCTTCGATTCGGCGCAAGGCCCGCGCAGCCTGTGATACTCTTGGCTGTTTGCGTGATGTCGATCAGGTGGCCAGCTACACGCTCGATCTCGAACAGGGCAAGACCTGTGAAGAAAAGCGTGAAGCGGTTTTTGCTCTTGGTGAAACCGGCGAAGACGCGGCCGTGGAACCGCTCAAGAAAGCCCGCCGCAGTGGGGGCGGTGCGCTCGGCAAGTTCTTTGGACTTGGAAACGAGTGCATCCGCAAGGACATCAAGGACGCTCTCTTGAAACTGGGGGCGGAGTAACGCGCATCCATGATCCTGGATCGCCCACGGTGCTGCCGCGCCTTCTTGCCCAGAACGGTTTTTGAGTTCTCGGATCCACCGGAACAAGCGTGGGCAGCTCCAGGTTAGGCAGGCTGGTGGGCAGGATAGCCGCAAGCAACTCGAGCCGTTCTTCGAGCGGGCTTTGCCGCAGATCGCGGTTGTCGAGCCACAGCAGATCGGTTGCGCAATAGCGAGCTTCGTCCGTGACGATGCCATCGATAACCGCCTCGTGCGCTTCGATCGCCGCGAGACTTTCGGAAATCGACGGATGGCTCGCCGCGAGGTCTCGGCCAGCGTCGGTTTGAATCGCAACACGCCTACCGCTGACCGAGGCGAGGGCGCGAATTCCCGACGGCACGTGCTGCAAAATATGGTCTTCGGTTGCGGGTTGTTGGGCACCTCTCCAGACTTCGGGCTCACACGGAGGCCAGAGAGCGATCAACAGGTCGATGGGCGCAATCCGTCTGGCTTTGACGCTCGCAAGGAGGGGTCCCCGGGTGATCCGACGCCCACTGACGACCGATTCGGGTCGAGTGTTGATGAGATCAAGGCCCGGATTGGCGTCGGCGTCGGCCGTTTTGAAGAAAAGCCACTCGGCGCCGGGACCTTCGGGACCCTTGCCCCGCTTTCCTGTACGCACGAGATGCCAGCGTCCTTGTAGTTTTTCGCCCAACAACATGAGATCGAGGTGTCCCTTCTTCCGCATGAAGGTCCACTGTCCGGGTGGCAGCGTATCGTAAAAACCGCGATCCCAGATCAAGGCGTCGCCTGCGCCATATTGACCATCGGGAATGCGTCCCTCGAATTGCCCGTATTCAAGCGGATGATCTTCGGTTTCCACAGCCAGGCGCCGCTCGGTTGGGTCGGTGCTCGGGCCCTGCGGGATTGCCCAGCTCGCAAGCACGCCATCGATCTCCAGCCGCAAATCGTAGTGCAAACGCCGTGCATCGTGTTTGTGCACCATGAAGGTCGGATGCGGTGCAACTCTTGGTGCAGCGTGCCCGTTGCCCGGCGGCTCCGGCGTGGCGTCGAAGTTTCGTTTCTCGCGGTAGGGATTTAGCGGGTCGTTCATGGCGTCCAGGGATGAGGATTCACCTTGTCGAATGAAAACCGTGCGACGAGCTCGGTGGGTTCGGCGTATTCGTCACACACAATGCCGAGCGAACGCGCAAGCTGTGACCGTACGGTGTTGGCGGACATGCCCTGGTTTCGCAAATCTTCGAGCGCAATGGGTCGGTTGCGTTTGGCAAGCCGGGTTCCCTCCGGGGAAAGCACAAGTGGTATGTGGGCATAGCTCGGCGCCTGGCCCCCGAGCACACCCATCAGCGCAAGTTGCCGCGCGGTCGATCCCAAAAGATCAGCGCCGCGAACCACCTGCGTGATGCCCATCGCCAGATCATCGACAGTCACTGCGAGTTGATAGGACGGCACACCGTCGGCGCGCATCAACACAAAATCATCCACGATGCGTTGTTGCGCACCAAATACACCATCCGAAAAAGAAACAGGTCTCGCATCGGCTCGGAATCGCCACGCCACCTTTCGACCGAGAGCTTGCGCCCTTTTCACGACGTCGTCCTCGGAGAGCTCAAGGCAGGTTCCCGGGTACGCTCTGCCGTCCGTATCATCATGGGGCGCGCTCGCTGCACCCTCGAGTTCGGCACGCGAACAGGCACAGGGAAAGGCCCGCTTTTCTCGCCGCAGTTTCTCGAGGACCTCCCGATACAATTCGAAGCGCTCGGATTGTCGGTAGGGTCCGTGGGATCCTGGGGTGTCCGGGCCTTCGTCCCAGTCGAGGCCCAGCCAGCGTAGATCGCCTTGCAGGGCAGACTCGGCGCCCGGAATCACGCGAGGGCCATCGAGATCCTCAATGCGCATGATCAACCGACCACCAGCCGCACGAATAGCCAACCACGCCGCCAAAAAGGTGCGCGCGTTGCCGAGGTGCATGCGCCCCGTTGGACTTGGGGCCAGGCGACCCCTTGGCGATTGTTGCGACATTTTTGCCGGCTCGGACGTCAAATGGATATGTTTGACTCTAATTCATGACGCCAGACGAGAATAGCAGCAAGGTCCTGTTCATAGGCACCGGAAGGGGTTGCGAGAGCCATGTGCGTGCGCTCATCGGGGCTGGCAACATCTGTGAGCGCACACCCACGGTCGAACAGGCGATGTTGCGTTTGCGCGACGTTTCGGACGATCTCGATCTTGTGGTTTGGGACGCCGAATCCCAGATGTGGGCGCTCGACGATGCCTTTGACAAGGGACGCTATCGATCACGCGTGCCAACACTCCTTTTGCTGGATCAGGCGTATCCGTGGATTGCCTCTCACGGCCGTCGCCCCGGATCGCTCGACTACTTGATCAAACCCGTGGCACCCACCGAACTCGTTGCGGCCGCCGCCGAGAATGTTCGCCTCGTGCGAGCCCGCCGCCATGTGGATGAAACTCGGAAGCAACTTTTAGAGATGGCGGCCAATCTGGCGCGCGCCCGCGAATTGCTTGGGCCGATGGGATTCGGCGTGGATGACCAGGTTCAGCGTGAGGCGGCCTTGTCGGACCGCGAGGAACAAATCGCCCGCTTGCTCGCCAAGGGCCACCGGGTCAGCCACATCGCCGATTTGTTGGGTATCAGCCCCCATACCGTTCGAAACCACTTCAAATCTGTGTTTCGAAAACTGGATGTTCACTCTCAGGTCGAACTGCTTGCCAAGTTGCGTGCCATTTACGCCAACGTTTAGGGTGCGGATTGGGCTTGCAATAAACGCTCGCAACCCGAAAACTACGCGCGGAACTCGGGATGGTTGCGCGACACACAAACTGGGCACGATGGATGGGTCTTTCCGCACAGGCGGTGAGCGCGGTATTGGCTTTTTCAAGCTGCGGCACCGAGCCCGCGACCGCGGTATTGCTTAAAATCGAGATCAAAACCATCGACCGTCCATTCTTCGCCAACATCGAGTGGTTTGGTCCTAACGGCCGAATCAATTTGAGGGATCCGCGCATCCCGGCCATTGGAAATTTTCCCCTCAAGGGCAATTCTCTTGGATCGGTGTACGTGGAACTGGGCGATACCGAGCGGCCGGGCCCCCGTCGAGCGCTCATCAAGGGCAATGTCGACGCAGACGTGTTCTGGGGAACAGCACGTGTTACGCTTGCAAAAGAACAGGTGGTTGAACACACCCTGGTGCTGATGAAGGGTCCCATTCCCGATGCGGATGGTGATACGGTTCCGGACGACATCGACGATTGTTCGAACGAGGACGATCGGGTGAAATGTCCCTGAGGACCAAGAAATCTGCCGACTCGGGCGTCCTCGGCGCCATTGATGTCGGAACCAACGCGGTTCGCTTGAAAATTGTGCGTCGATTGGCCGACGGTTCCTTGCAAAGTCTGCACGAAGAGCGGGATGCGGTTCGGCCGGGTGAAGGCGTGTTCAAAACCAGGATCTTGCGCCGTGAGGTCGCGAACCGATTGATTGCGACGATGCGGCGCTACAAGGCGCTGTGTGTTCGTCACAATGCACACGTGCGTGCGGTCGCCACGAGTGCAATCCGGGAGGCTCGTAACGGCCCCGATATCGTTCGTCGGGTGCAAAAAGAATGCGATTTGACGCTTGAGGTGATTTCCGGGCGCGAAGAAGCGCGGCTCATTTGCAAGGGCGTGTTGCGGGGCCGATCACCGCGACAACGGGCGTTGCTCATCGATATTGGCGGCGGTTCGACCGAAGTTTCGACGGCAAGGGGGGAAAAGCCGTCCAATCTTTGGAGTCTTGCACTCGGTGCGGTTCGACTGAGCGAGACGTTTGATATGTCGGGCATCGTTGGCAAAAAGCAGCTCGATACCATTCGCGCCTACGCCGACGAGGCAGTCGTTGAAACGTTGCCGGCGCGGATTGTGGATGCACCCCGGATGGCGCTCGGCACCTCGGGTAGCATTCGGGCGGTCATCGGGTTCGCAGCCGCAGAAGGCACGGCACATGCCACGCGCAAGCAGGTCGGCCGCGCCGTCAAGGCGATAGCCGCGATGTCTATCGAAGAGCGGCGGCGACATTTCGATCCCTCGCGCGCCGAGATCGTCCTTGCCGGGGCGGTCATCATCGAGGCTCTGTTCCGCCATCTACACCTTGAATCCATCACCGCCGTGCCGTCCGGGTTGCGTGACGGCATCCTTGTCGATCTGCTGGGTACCAGGCCCGGACAGCCGCCCGATTTTTCGCTGAGAGAGACCTGTATCGCTCTCGGTCGTCGTTTTGATTTCGCAGAAAAACACTCGCTTCAGGTCAGTCGATTTGCCGTGAGTTTGTTTGACGATCTTGCGAACCTGCATCGTTTGCCGGCCAGTCTCCGTCCCTTGCTCGAAACGGCGGCCCTGCTGCACGATATCGGCCACGCGGTGAACTATCAGAAACACCACCGACATACCCACTACCTCATTTCCAACGCCGACATTCCCGGCTTGACCGACGAGCAACGCAACATGGTCGCGCGCATTGCCCGCTACCATCGAGGCAGCTACGCGTTGGCCGATCACGACGCGGTGCGCGGTACCAGCCCCGACGTTCTGCGCCAAATTCGCAAATTGTCCATCCTGCTGCGCCTCGCCGACGCTTGCGATCGAAGCCACCACCAGCCTGTCCGTTCGGTATCTGCGCGCAACGAAGCCGCGGGGGTTCGGATCCGCCTTTCGGCCACACGGCCCGTGGAACTTGAACTTTGGGACGCGGAGCGCGAGCGAGCCGAGTTCTTCAAGGTGTTTCGCAAGCGCCTCACCATCACCAAGTCCTGAACGCCTCTTGCGTCGAGGGCACTCTGCCGATTAAATCGTCGCGATTATGATCCCTTCCGATCCCCAGGCACTGCTCAAGGCGTTTTCGCCCGCCCACCCGTTTTTCGTCGGGATTGATTCCGACGGTTGCGCCTTCAATTCGATGGAGGTCAAGCACAACGATTGTTTCTCGACCAACGTCGTCAAGCACTTCGGCCTCGCCGCCGTCTCGCGGCAAGTGCACGAGGCCTGGGACTTTGTAAATCTCTATTCGCAAACGCGTGGGTGCAATCGCTTCAAAGCGCTTGCGCTGGTGATGGACGAACTGTCACACATGACACGCGTCCGGCAATCCGGTGTTGCGGTTCCCGGTTTACCGAATTTGCGAGAATGGATGAAGGTCGACACGGCACTTGGCAATCCAACGTTGGCAAAACGCATCGACGTTTTCGAAGGCGAGGCGCGGGCAGAACTCGAACGGGTGATGGCCTGGAGCAAAGATGTCAATCGGAGCGTGCTTGAAGTGGTACACAACTTGCCACCCTTTCCGCCCATGCGAAAAGCGCTGGGTCTGTTGCAAGGCAGAGCAGACGTGTT
>JAYUPZ010000515.1:0-3049 GCA_043759805.1 Myxococcales bacterium
CGAAGTGGTTGGCCCCGCCCGTCGCGCCTAGGCTGGCGACCAGATCTCGTTGATGGGGCCGGTGACATCTTCACCGAAGTTGGTCTTGCCACCGCAGGCTTTGTAGATGGTCGTCCACAGATCTGTATGCGATCGATTGTTGGATGCGCGCGCCGCCGAGCGACCGCCACCCTCATTGCCGTTGAACGGAAAGTTCGCTGTCTTCATGGGCTTTAGACCCAGATTCTTGCCACCGCCGACCACGAAGGTGCAGTTGTTGTGCGAATGAGACTCTGCGATATCGCTGCCCCAAACAACGGCTGTATCGTCCAGCACCCCCACGTCTTGCAGTTCCTTCAAATAGCTTGCGAACCGACCGGCGTACCAGTTGTCGATCTGCACCCAGGTCGAGCGACCGCCATCCCCATGACTCACGAGGTGGTGATCACCGGCGGGGCCGCTCATTCCGTTGGGGTTGATCCCCCCCGCCGAGCCTTGCCACATGATGAGACCCGCATTGCGTGCACCGCAGCCGATTGCAGCCGCCATCAAGCTGGCCTGAATATTTCCGTGTGCGACGAATTTCGCCACATCGTAGGGACCGCTATCGTCCGGAGGCGGGGTCGTCTCGGCAGATTTGGCGCGATCCATCGAGCAGACTTTCGCGGCGGCACCGCCACCCACGGACGGCGTCGCCGCAAGTTTGCCTTCATAATCGCGAATCGCATCCAGATGCAGATCGAGGCGCGTTCGATCCGCAGCACGAAGGCGTCCCTTGAAGAGATTGATATCCTCCTTCAGGAAATCCAGCATGCTTTTTTGTTGGGCTATCAGCCGTTCCGAAGCGCCGTTGTCGCCCCCCTGTGGCATGAACACACCGAAGACATCTTTGTAGGCCTTGCGTGGATCGTTTTCGAGTCGGTTGGCGTATCCCGACATCTTCCAAGCCACATATTGGTAAGTTCCACCGTTGGTGTACCGGCTCCAGTACACCTTGAGTGTCAACGGTCGATTGCCCGCCAAGTCTGACACGCTTTGATCGAGCGACGGTCCATAGCCTGTTTGTACGACGGATTGCTGCCCTGAAATGCCGGTCAGAAAGCGCGAGAACTGATCGTGGAATGGATTTGTGTTGGTTTGTGCCTTGTTCGACAGACCACGGACCACGGAGATGTACTGCCGCATGGGCTCGGCCTTGGCCATGCCACCGCGGAATTTGAATCCCGCATCGTTGCCATCCGAGCCGAACTCGCTGCGAGCGAATCCGTTCGGCGTGTAGAACATGATGAAGTTTCCGACACCGGGCTTGCCCTGCGCCCAGGCCTGCGTCCGACGGTAGAACGGCGTCAAAAAGGCCGCGCCTGCGCCAAGACCCAACAACAGATCTCGACGGCGAACGATTCGGGTAGTTGTCATGGTTATTCTCCCTGCCGACGGTTGTAGAAGGTGGAAACCTGAGTCAGCGTGACGATCATTTCCGACACGTCGAAGTCGCTTTCCTTCAACCTTGCGGCGAGATCTTTTAGTTCGCACGACTCCTGTTCGGTATCCACACGCCGACCTGATGCGAAGGTTTGCATTTGTGTGGCGAAACACGCTCGACCGACCTCGCTTTCAATGGCGGCGACGCCCATCTCCATTGCGTTGTCAAACGTACCACTCAAAGCTTCAAAATCACCCATTTCGACCGTTGTATCGATCGTCTTTCCAAACTCCTCGGGACGGTAGCGCCCGATGGCGTCGAATTGTTCAAGGCCGAGTCCCATCGGTACGAACTGACCGTGGCAAGCTGCGCACTGGGGTGCCGCCGTTTGGGCAAACTCCCAGTGTTCCCGCTGGGTCAAGTTTGGCTCGTTTGAAAACACCTTGCCCTGCGCCTGGTCCACCGCGCCCGCGGGTGGGTTTGGAATCGGCTGACAAAACAGGCGCGAATACAAATTGATCCCGCGCGTCGCCGGTGACGAGTGATCCGACGGAGACGTGGCGGCAAGGAAACCCGGGTGCGACAAGATCCCCTTGCGCTCCTTTGGTAGCGCGATCCTGTCAAACGTCGCACTCTGGGACTTTAACCCGTAGACTTCGCCGACCGCGCGGTTCACGTAGGTGTGATCGGCGGCGAATAGATCGCGCAAGGTGCCACCTTCCTCGAACAACACCTTATCGACGAAGGTCTCGGTTTCCTTCGCCATGGCGTTGCGCAATTCGTTGGTAAATGCAGGGAACTTCGTCGCGTCCTTTGCCACCGATCCGTTTGCGAGGTTTTCCGTCTTCAACCAACCGGCAAAGAATGTTCCGATCTTCGTGCGGGCGCCTGGCAGTTTCAACAATCGTTCGGCATGGGTTCGTACCACTTTCGGATCTTGGAGTAGCCCATCGTCTGCCGCCTTTAACAACTCGGCGTCGGGTGAGGTATCCGCCAGCATGTACGACAGTTGTGCGGCGATTTCGTGGTGCGAGAGCGACACCACGTCGCCATCGCCCGAGCCAAGTTCAGTACGATACAGGTGGCGGGGAGATTGGAACATGACGGTCAACACCATGCGAATCGCATCTTTTCCGTCATACGCTTTGGCGGAAGCGCGAAAGTAGTCTGCATAGAGCGTGCGTTCGTCACCGGTTACGGGCCGACGAAACGCGCGCAACGCAAAGGCATCCACGAAGGCGTCGACACACGGGCCATCGGGCTGATTGAGCAAACAGGCGTGGTCCCGTTCCGCCTCGGGGCCAAGCTTGGCGCCGAGCGCGGCGGCGTTGCTTTGAAAGGTACCGAAATGGTCGCTGCCCACACCCCGGCCATCCGAGTTTGATGCGTAGGCGGCATAACTTTCGCCCTCGGCGGCATCTACCGGAAGCCCGCTCACATCGGCGGTAAATCCAAAGTCCTGCTTCAAGGTGTTCGCGTATTGCAGCGAAGAGAGGCGCCATGCACGGGTCGGTGGTAGTGCCGCGTTCGGCAAAGCACAGGCGCCCGGCGGCTGAATGACCTCGCCCGCTCCTCCCGTATTGCTGCTGCCCTCTCCCCCTTCACCACCACCGGGGGTTGCACCGGTTGATGAACCCGAACAGCCAA
>JAYUPZ010000516.1:0-6416 GCA_043759805.1 Myxococcales bacterium
GAGTCGCCGAACGTGAAGTTGCGACTGGATGTGCATCCCAAAACGCACAGGGCAAAGGTGTTTTGGGGTCGCAAGTTGCTTGGTGTTGCGCCACTTGAGTTCCAGCGTCCGAGGCGCAGTGGGCCGGTAGAACTCGTGATTCAGTCGGACGGATTCCTCGATTACCACACCCGCATGTTCACCGACCGGGATGAATCCCTGGTGGTTCGCCTCGTGCACACCTCGGAACAGAGTACCTTGCTTGGTTATCGGCAGACGCCCGATGCAGCGGTTCCGTCGGCCGCGCAATCACCCGATGCGGGCGTTGCGCCGACTAGCCCTTCATTGACTAGCCCTTCATTGCCTAGCCCTTCATTGCATTGATAACACCTGTGTGCGACAGGCTGTCTCGCATGGCCTTTTTGGCGCCTTCGACATCCCCGGCCAACATGCGATCCACGATGGCTTCGTGTTCCTTGGCGTTCTTTTCGGTCTCGAAGACTGGCTGCTTCTGGAACTGTATGACAAGGAAAGCAAAGATAGGCAGAACGATTTGATTGAGTGCCTTGACAAGGTAGCGGTTCTCGGCCTGTTCCCAGATGGTGCGATGAAAGGCGAGATCAGCGTCATAGTAGGCACGACGGGACACTTCGCCCGCCGTCATCAGCGTGGCAAACGCCTTCTGCAGTTGCTGGCCCTTGGCAGGCGACCATTGCTGCATCGCCTGTTCGACTGCCATCGGTTCCCAGGCCTGTCGGAGCGCGTAGATCTTCTTGAGATCGTCTCGGGTCAACTTCATCACGGTACATCCGCGGTTCAGTTGACGCTCGATGAGGCCTTCCACCTCGAGCGATTTCAGCGCCTCGCGTACGGTGGGCTGTCCGACCGAGAGCTGCCTCGCGATGACGCTTTCTACGACGGCGTCGCCCGGTTTCAGATCGCCATTCATGATGAGCTCACGCAATGCGTTTGCGACTTGCTCGGGCACAGTCAATTTTGTCGTAATGCGATTCGAGAGATCGGCGAGCGCCTCGGCATTGACGGTTCCGGGAGACTTGGTGCGTTTCATGTCCAATCTTGGAGGATACATTAATGACCCGGAAAACGGTGTGCCCTCGTCAGACCCGGCGGCGGCGGCCGGGTCGCCGACGGCCGGGAGTCGGGGCTCGAACAACTGCCGTGGTACGTGGTCCTTCAAGGTTGGCGACACGTTCACGGAGCCGGACGGTTTCCTGTCGCAGCAATTCCATTTGTTCGTTGAGACGTCGCACGGCCTCGGTGGGCGTTTGGCCTTCCTGCAACGCCACCATGGCCTCGTCGAGCTGTCGTCGCGTGCGACCATCCGGTTCTCGTGAGCGCGCCTTGCGCAAAGCAGGCAGAGCCTGAGGATCACGCAATTCCGCGAGCGCCGAGGCGACCGCGCCGCGGACCGCGTGGTTGCGATCGGAAAGCGTCAATTCCAGACGCTCGCGAATTCGGCGAAGGTGCGAACCTCCAATGCCGAGTTTGCCAAGCGCTACCGCGGCAGCCCGCCGGGTTTGGAAGCGTGTGCTTGCCTCCAGGAAGGGCAACACAAGATCAATGGCTGTATCGAGGGTGCTCTCGCCGAGACCCATCACGGTTCGCGCCCGAATCACATCTTGAAAAGCAGGTCGTGCCAGGGCAAGCGGGGTGGTTTCGATGGCGCGCGGATCGCGGGTTCGACCGAGTGCTCGACCGGCTTCAGCCTCGACAAAATAGCTCGCATCTCCAGACTTGACCCAATCCACAAGCGTTGATGCTGCGGTGGTATCCGCAATGAACTTGCCGAGGCTTTCGGCGATTGCGCGGCGAACCCGTGGATGTTTATCGCGCCGCCGCTCGATGAGGCTCGTGCGTGCAGAGATCGTTCCAAGGGTGCCCAGGCTGCGTGCCGCTTCGGCCCGCACCGCCCAGAACGCATCGCCGGCGAGTGCCGCAGCCAGGGCCTTTTCTGCCGCCGGTGCGTGCTCTTCCGCAAGTGTGCGCGCCGCCATGACACGATCGATGCCGCGACGTGCCTTGTCCAGTTGTCGCAGCCATAGAGGCAGCGGCTTCTCGAATTTTGACGTCGCGGGCAGCGTTCGACCCGGATCAACGATGACCTGTTCCGGGCTCGCCTCAAGCGGGATGTCAAAGGTGTGGCTTCGTTCTGTAACACGGAATACGTGGTCGACTTCGCGTCCGCCGATCTCGAAACGAACGCGGGCATCGAAGTGAAAGAATCCGGTGCCAGCTTGCTTTTGTTCGAGGCGCAACGATCCCATCTTGCGGTCGGGGTCCCAGGCCCAACTGCCCTCAAGGTGAGGATGGCCTGCCTGGTCAACCCATTCGGCGAAAAAGCCATCCCAGTTTCGCCCGGTGGTTTCCTCGAGCGCGCGTGCCAAATCGCGCGTCTCAACTGAACCGCCTGCATGCCGTTCGCAATACAGTTTCAAAGACGCGAAGAAGGCGTCGTCGCCTGCCTGGCTGCGCAGAAAATGCAACACACGGCCCCCTTTTTCATAAAGATGGCTGTCAAAAAGCTCGATCGGTTCGCGATATTGTTTGCAGACGATTGGGCGCTGGTATTCATCGGCCTCGTGCAGGTACGAATCCATTTGTGCGAGAGCGAGTACATCTGCCTCGTCCTGTCCCTTGTCGTGTTCGCACCAGATGTATTCGAAATACGTGGCAAACCCTTCGTTTAACCAGGCTTCGGACCAATCACGACAGGTGACGAGATCGCCCCACCACTGATGCGCCAGTTCGTGTGCGACCAGATCATCCATGTCGTGATCGATCGCCGCGCGATCATCGATCAGCGCCTGGTCAGTGAGCGTGGTTGCCGTGGTGTTTTCCATTCCACCAAAGATGAAGTCCGCAACGAAAATCTGGCTGTAGCGCTTGTGTGGATAACGAACGCCGATTCGCTGCGAAAAGAAGTCAATCATTGCGGCCGTCTTCCCAAGCGTTCTTTCGGCGTCTTTCTTGCGATCCTTCGGCGCGAATCCGTGAACCTCAACCCCTGTTTGCTTGGCGCGGGATTTGAATTCGACAAAATCACCACAAACCAGCGTCAACAAGTAGGACGAATGGGGTGACGACAATTTGTAGTGCCACCGTGTGCGTTGTTTGCCTGCGGGGTCTCGCGCCAGCAACTCACCGTTGGACAGAACGTGTTTGTCCGAGGGCGCGGTACAAAAAATTTCGCTGGTGGATTTTTCGATCGGGGCGTCAATACACGGGAAGAAGTAACGCGCGTCTTCATCCTGCCCTTGCGTCCAGCACTGTTCCGGCCGGGTGGGATCGTCGGCATCGGGCGCGAGGAAATACAAGCCACGTCGAGGTTCGGCGCGGTACCGCACGGCCATGGTCAGCTCGTCTCCCGGCTCGGGCGGCGTTGCGAGAGGGATCGTCAACTTGCGGTGGTCATAGGTCCAACCGGTGACGCGCTTGCCGCCCAGGTTGACGGCGATGATCTGCATGTCGACGGCATCAAGCTCGATACGCGTCAACCCGGTGGCGCGTGCCGCCAGGGTCAACGTGGCGGTGCCTGCGATTGCGCGCGCGGCGAAGTCCAACTCCACATCCAGTTGGATATGTAACACACGCACGGGACGATCGGGGGCGTAACGCAGGGGCGTCTCGGCTGGAACAAAAGGACGCGACATGGTCGAAGAAATTACCCCGTTGCGGGCGAGCAGAACATGAAAAACTGCGGTAACTTGAACGGACCCATGGCCAACATCCCTCCGGTTCGCATTGACCGCATCTGGAAAGGCCTTGTCCCGGCTCAGGGCTTTGCCGTGGTAGCCGATTTTGAATGTTATCCGCGGATCTTTCCCGAGATAACCGCGGTGCGCATCCTCGACGATACGCCCGAAAAGAAACGCGTGGAATTCACGCTCAGCTTGCTGGTGCCGCTTCGTTATGTGCTCGATTTGGTCTGTGACGTTGCGGCCAACCGTGTGACCTGGACCTTCGTCGAGGGCAACATCATCACCGACAACGCAGGGGGCTGGCAATTCACGGTGCAAGGAGAGGGCACCCATGTCGAGTACTGGGTGTCGGTTTCGGCCAGGTCTCCGCTACCAGACTTTGTGATGCGGCGGGTACTCGACGGCCTGACGACCTTGTCGTTGCCCCGGATGATGGACTCAATCGAGCGTGAAGCCCGCTCTCGAGCGCCAAGCCCGCTCACGTCCGGTTGAGTAACAACTGGTCGATGTTGATCTGTTTGACCAATCGCTCGAAGCGTCGATCCGCACGCAGGTGATCGAGCATTGCGCTGGCCGCCTCTCTATATCGCTCGACTGAAAGCGCACCGGTGAGAACGCGATAGCGCATGAAGAGGAACGCCGTTTGCGCCACATCCGACAGGCAATATTCGCGCAGGGCGTCCATCTGGCCCGTATTGTAGAGGCCCTCGACCTGACTGCCGTCGACACCGTCTTTACCGGGAAGGCCCACCAGCTTTGCAGCTCCGGCGAGCGACGTACGCATGGCCGCACCGAAGTCGGACAGGAAGTCGCAGAGATCCAGATGTCCTTCGGCCTTGAAACGAAAGCGAATGTTGCTGTCCTGGTAGTACCAGGGCATGGGAACCCCGTGCGCAAGTGCGCGCAACGCCAACACCGGCAAGTCGAAACCGCGCCCATTCCACGTGATGAGGTGGGGTTTGTGTTTCGCCATGAACTCGGAGAAATCCTGGAGCAAAGCGAACTCATCCTTGCCTTCGGCGATGGTCCCATGTCGCTTCACCGCCAGATTCTCGTCAAGCCACATCACGCCAATGACGAGAACTTTGCAGGCATAAAGGGGCGGAAATGGGCGCTCGACCCCGGGCTGAGGCTCGGGTGGCGTGTAGACGTCTCTGTCCGGCGCAGTTTCTATATCGAGAACCAGGTACTCGTCGGGTTGCATTGGGCCATCATATCGCTGCGGGCTCCGTGTTATAAGCACGCAATGAAAAACCGCATCGCAAGCCTCCTCGGGCTGGGTCGGGGCATGAACCGCGCCGCCTTGTTGTTGCTCGTCGGGTCGAGCGTGTTGGTGGGCTGCGCCACGCCACCTCCGGTCAAACCATGGGAGCGAGAATTGCTTTCGCGTCGTGCGATGCAATTCAACGATGGGCTTGAAGGTCGCTTCAGCCAGCACATGTTCTCGTCGCGGGAAGGCGCAGACGGAGCTTACGGTTTCGTTGGCGGCGGTTGTGGTTGCAACTAGGCTTACCCCTGTAAGCGCCCTTTGCGGACTTCTTGTCTGGGTGCTGATGACCGACGGGATTGCAAACGGTGAAGATCGCGTTTCGGTGCGTGGCATTTATTATCGCGAGGCATCCACGCGCGTCGTCGAACCGATGGTAACCGTCAGCAAGGACTTGCCCGAAGGCATCGACGTGGGGGCCCACTATCTACTTGATGCGGTCACCTCCGCATCGGTAGCTCAAGGGGCAACACAGGACAAGATCTTCACTGAAAACCGGCACGAAGCAGGTTTGAGCGGCGGATACCGATTTGGAACGACCCGTGTCGGCGCCGGGTTTCGATACAGCCGCGAACCGGACTACGATTCGCGTACGCTGTTCCTCAACGTCAACCATGAAGTTTGGGGACGCACAGGCGTGGTATCGGCGGTGTTCGCCAAGAACGACGATCACATTGAGACGCGGATGATCGATCACACCCTGGATGTTTGGTTCGGAAGCATTGGTTACACGCAGGCCTTGTCTCCGGTGGCCCTGGCTCAAGTGGTGTACGAGACCTCGTGGCTCGATGGCTATCAAGCAAATCCCTATCTCGATACGCCGAATCGCGGACGGCCCATGGTGCCAACCAAACGTTGGCGTCACGTGTTGGGGGCGCGACTAGCGTATTACCTTCCAGATCTGAACGTCGGTCTTCAGGGATTTTATCGATATTATTTCGACCGAGGTCCGTTGACGGACAACTACAAACCCGAGCCATGGGGCCTGCAGGGACACACGACCGAGGCTCGCGTTTATTGGATGGTTCATCGCGATGTCGAGCTGCGGTTTTCGTATCGATTGCACGTCCAAAGTCCGGCGGACTTTTGGTGCAACAGCAGCGGCTTGGCGGGCGGAAGCTCGGAGTGTTACGGACCGATTTCGCGGTTCCACTCGGCGGACGTGAAGTACGGTCCTCTGACAACGCAGATGCCTCAGTTGAACGTTTGGTGGCAGCTGCAAGTGTTCCGCGGGATCCCATTTTTCGGATGGTTCTCGGAGGGGGCGGCCGAGGTATCGTATGGTCGATTGTTTCAAAGCACGCGTTATGGTGATGCCCATCTTGTGCAGGCCGGTTACACATTGCCCTTTTGAGAAAGCTTGCCGATGTCGATTGCCCCTGTAAAACCCGTCGTTCTCATCACAGGTTGTTCTAGCGGCATCGGACGCGAAGTAGCCCGCCTATTCGCGC
>JAYUPZ010000517.1:0-6396 GCA_043759805.1 Myxococcales bacterium
ATCATGGAGATCGACGTCGTCGATGGGTTGGTGGTCGACACGGGTTATGTGGTCGCGTTCGAGGATACGCTTGGATACAAGGTTTCCGTCATGCCTGGACTGCGCCCCGGCTCGAAAATCAAAACCTTTCTTTTTGGCGGCGAGGGTCTCGTCGTCGATTTTGAAGGCCGTGGCAAGGTCTGGGTCCAGACCCGCGACGTGGGTCCGTTTCTTCGTTGGGTCAATCCATTCCGCCCCCAAAAGTCGCGCGGTTGAAGCACGCCGCCGGGACGCGGCTACAACCCCGGCAGTTCGATCTTCCAGGATCCCTCGTCGAGCACAAGTTCAACCGAGTGACGTTCTCCGCTGGCCGAAAACACCTCGACCACCGCGCGTTTGTCGTCGCTCTCTAGCTGGCGAACGCCCGCCATTTCCCAGGCGGGTGGCGCACGCCCGGCGGCCAAAAAGCCGTACGGTTCGAGCACCAGGCGCCCCGACACGCGCTCGGCCGAAACCATCAACTCTTGCAGGCGGGCGCGGGAACGAGGCCCCAACATCGCGTGCACCGCCGCTCGATCACCGGACTGAGCGGCGAGCACAAAACGTTCCACAACCTGCTGCGGGCCACCGTCCTTACCACGACCACAGCCCGCACCATACGTGAGACAAACGACGAACCCAAAAGCCGCACACCACCGTGCGCGATACGACACGCTAGGCGTCCTCGCTGCTCGCGCTGAACAGGCCGAGCGCGCGCCGTACCTTTGCCATCGTCAGAGCCGCAACTGCACGAGCCTGCGCCGCTCCCTGCGCAAGCACGCGATCGATCGTCGCCGGATCTTCAGCAAGCGCGTGGGCCTTTTCGCGAATCGGCCCAAGATCCGCCTGCACCCCTTCCAGCAACGTCTTCTTGCAATCGATGCAGCCGATGCCGGCGGTCTTGCAACCCGTCGTGATGCTGGCTTGCACGGATTCGCTTGAGAAAAATTTATGCAGGGTAAAAACGTTACACTTTTCCGGATCGCCAGGATCTGTCCGGCGCTGGCGGGCCGGATCCGTCGCAGCAGTGCGCAGCTTGTTCCAAACAGCATCGTCCGGATCCCGCAGTGAAATCGTATTACCCAGGCTTTTCGACATCTTGGCCTGGCCGTCCAAACCCAGGATCTTGGGCGTCGACGACAACAGCGCCTGCGGCTCGACAAACGTATTACCAAAGCGCGCGTTCCATTTTCGGACGATTTCGCGCGCAAGCTCAAGGTGCTGCTTTTGATCTTCACCGACGGGCACCCGGGTCGCACCGTAAAGCAGGATGTCCGCCGCCTGCAACACCGGATAGGTGAAAAGGCCCGCATTGATGTTGTCGACCTGGCGCTCGGACTTGTCCTTGAATTGGGTCATGCGGCCGAGTTCACCAAACGGTGTCACGGCGGACAGTGCCCAGGCGAGCTCGGTGTGTTCGGGCACATCGGACTGCACAAAGAGCGTGCAGCGCTCGGGATCCAAACCACAGGCCAGCAGATCGGCAGCCATGGCACGCACCCGGCTGCGCATGTCCTTGGGTTCGTAGGACTGGGTGATGGCGTGGTAGTCGACGATGCAGAAAAAACACCGGTGCTGGCTTTGCATCGCGACCCAGGAGCGGACGGCTCCCAGGTAGTTGCCAAGATGCAATTCGCCCGAGGGCTGGATTCCGGAGAAAATGATGTCTTGGGCGGGCATTTTTGCTGTTCGCGTCGGCGGGCGGCTCTACTTTGCCCAACCGATGTCTTCGAGGGGAGGTTCGTTGTAGTCTTTCTGAATCTTTCCTGCCAGCCAGACGTCTTAATATCGAGGAGAAACGCCATGCACCCGAATCCCACCCGTTCCAACAAAACCACCTGGTTCATGGGGATAATCGCCGCGACGCTTCTGGGCGGTTGTACGGTGCGTTCTCGACCGGTCCAGTACTCGGCCACCGTTCAGACCAGTGACTCGTACGGCGAGGTCTATGTGAACAACCCGCCCCCTCCGATGATGCAAGAAGTCGTCTCGTCGGCGCCGGGTCAGGGATACATTTGGATCTCCGGCTACTGGGACTGGACCGGTTACGACTGGTACTGGACAAACGGTTTTTGGGTGGCGAACTACCCCAACGCGGTCTACGTTCGCCCGTCCTACGTAATGTTCCAAGGCCGCTGGGTCTATCATCGCGGCCACTTCCAGGGGAATGACGGACGGCGCGACTACGTTTACGGTCGGCCTGCCCCCGCACAGCGCACGGTGTACGGCCAACCCACTGGCGCCGCCCCTGCAACGGGCTGGCGAGGCAATGCCGCCCCGGCACCGCAACAAGGTTACGTGGGTAGCCCGGCACCTCAGCAGCAGCAACCGGCCGTCCAGAACCGCGGTGGTTTCTTCAGTGGGGTAACGGGGAATGCCAACCCGCCCCAGCCCACCGCAAACCCGAGTCCCGCCCCGCAGGCCCCGCGAGCACAAGGAGGATTCTTCCGAGGCGCGACGCAAAATCCGCAGCAGCAACCTGCACCCGTGACGGCTCAACCTGCGCCTGCAGCGCCACCCGTGCCCGTCGTGTCGCCTCCACCCGCTCGCACTCAGAACGGCGGTTTCTTCCGTGGCTTTGGCCAGAACCCGCAAGCGCCGGCGCAGGCACAACCTCAGCCGTCGCCGTCGCCACCTCAGCCGCAGCCGCAGCCGCAGCCGATGCCCACCCGTCGAGGATTCGCAATGCCGGGCCAGCCCTCGGCTCAACCGATGCCATCGTCTCCGTCTCGCCAAATGGGATCGCCGCGTCCGATGCCTTCGTCTGCACCACGACAGGTGGCACCCCCCTCGGGCAGCGGTGTCACGCGATCGCGCGGATCCAGCTCTGCCATATTCGGTGGCCGTTCGAGCTCACCGCAACCCTCGGCTGCCCCCGCCCCCTCGGGCGTTCGTCGCCAGCGCAGGTGAACGGCACACAACGGTTGGACGCGCAGCTTAAAACCGACCGACGGCGTGCAGTCCCGCGCCGTCCCTACCAACAGTCGGTGACAGAACAAAAAGCTCGCTTTGGCCCACGCTGTATTCGGGCATGAACAAAAGCACCGCGCCTGTGACGACCATCATGCCCCCGGCAAAGACACCAACGCTGGCCAAAAATCGGAGGTTGCTCGCATCCCCTTCAAGCCGATCCTTGGTAAAGGGATCCATGGCTTTGACCGCAAGTTTGCGTTTGTCTTCTGCGAGGCCGTCCGCGTAAAGACCCCCAACCACGCCAAGCGTACCTGTACCGACCAAGATCCAGCCGGGCACGTCGGTATACCAGGCTGCGCGCGCGATCGGTTGTCGTACGGTATTGGGCAAGGCAATGTCGGTGGCTCCGGTTTTGCCAATATCTTCGGGACGCAGAACCGACGCACCATCATCCTGACCACTGACAAGATAGTGACCGAGCGCCGAGGCACGGCCAACTTCCGGACGTGCCAACCCCTGCCGATTCTTGAAACCTGAACGAAGGTAAGCGCGGGCATTCAAGTACTCGCTGCCACCCACTTCGCCAAGTGACACGAATACCACGGTGTCTGCCGAAAGTTTTTCTGCAATCCGTCGGGCGTAGCTTTGCTCCAGCTCGCGGCGCGCGTTTGACGAGCCGAAACTCATCACTGTTCCGGTCGCGTCGTTGATGAACTCATGCTCGAACTGAACATCGAGGACTACGGAACGTCCTTCGCCGACGGGACCCGCCGGGACTGCCTTGCGCATGGAAACGCCTTCGCCCTTGTCCTTCGGGCAGCGAGCGCGAGCGTGGTACGTAACGCCCGGCGCCGCCGCCACCGTCACCGGAGCCGCACCTACGTCTGCGCCATTGACTTCAACGATGCAGCCTTCCGGACGCGACAAGAACTGCAATTTCGCGTACTGCGGTGGCGCCGCCTGCCCAATCAGAGCCGCCGCAACGACCGACAGTCCCTCTTCTGCGGTTGGCCGTCGACCGGGAAACAAAAGGGCCGCATGCTCTGCAACCGCTTTCGCCTTTTGTTGGTCGCCCGACGCGAGGGTTGCCGCGATGATACTGTCGACTATTCGTACCACCAATCCTCGACCACCTGGCCCCATGGGGCGCGTTGCCAGCGCCGATTCGGCCTCGGCAAGCAGGGCTTCGTATTTCTCTACAGCGGCAGGCTCGGCGGTATCAACAGTGGCGCGCTTCGCCTCAAGCAGCTTCACCTGCTCCGCATCGAAATCGTCATGGACCAGAACGGCGATGGGCTTTCCCGTGCGTGCCACTTCGATGCGCCAGTTGACGTTCCCGGACATTCCGTCGCCAACCGCGGAAAGCAATGCGTCCGAGGGTTTGGGCCCATTGCCCACCGTCACCGGAATCACCACCACACGCGCCGAGCGCATCGTCGGACGAGCCGCAGTCGGCAAAGGCATGGTTTCGGGTACAGGCGTGTCTTGCGGTGCCGGCGTGGTTTGCGTTGCAGGCGTGGTTTGCGCTGCAGACGTCGGCGGAGGCGAGGGTTGACCCGCACTTTCTTTGACCGGCGGGGCTTGTGCTGCGGTTGCCGCTCCCAGTCCCTGAAACAAGCCCAACAGGGCGACGATCAATATTTTGAATTGGCGCATATGCTTTTGAACCCCCAAAACCATTTTCGAGGATACCACTGCAAAAGCCGCGGCCTCGTTTATTACAGGACGAACTGACTCAGATCCTCGTCCTTCAAGACGTCTTTCAAACGCTGCGTCACATATTCCCGGGTAATAGGAATCGTCTGCGAGCCCAGGGCCGGGGCCTCAAACGAGAGCTCGTCGAGCAAACGTTCGAGGACCGTATGCAACCGTCGGGCACCAATGTTTTCCATGCGGGCATTGATATCGGCCGCAATCCGGGCGATCTCGGCGATGGCCTCGGGTTGAAATTCGATGGTCACATTTTCGGTTGCCATTAGAGCCACGTATTGCTTGGTCAGCGCGTTCTCCGGCTCGGTTAAAATGCGCACAAAGTCCGCGTCTGAAAGTGATTCGAGCTCCACCCGGACAGGAAACCGGCCCTGCAACTCCGGAATCAGATCTTTCGGCTTCGAGACGTGAAACGCGCCGGCGGCGATGAACAGAACGTGATCCGTCTTGAGCGCACCATATTTCGTCGACACAGTCGATCCCTCGATGATCGGCAACAGATCCCGTTGCACGCCCTCGCGTGATACGTCTGGACCGCGCCCACTGCCTTCACGCCCGGCGACCTTGTCTATTTCATCAATAAAAATGATGCCGTTTTGCTCTGCACGAAGGATCGCTTCCTTGTTGATGCGATCCGGATCGACGAGCTTGGTGGCCTCTTCTTCGGTCAGCAAATCCAGCGCTTCGGGGATCGCAACCTTTTGTTTTTTTGTCTTGCGATTGCCTCCAGGAATCATGTCTTTCAGGTTGACCATCATTTCTTCCATCCCGCTGCCTGAAAAGATGTCGGCAAAGGACTGGCCCGCCTCGCTCGTTTCGATATCAACCTTGCGCTCGTTCAGTTTGCCTTCGCGCAACAGCGCGCGCATGGTCTCGCGGCTGGTGTTGTCAGTGGATACGCCGGCCATCGGTGGCGAAGCCTGTGTTTCGTTTGCGCCACCGGTGAAAGCCGGTCGTGCACCCCGTGCAGGTGGCAGCAAGATGTCGAGTAAACGTTCCTCGGCGTTTTCACGCGCGCGCGGCCGCACCCGGGTCCGCTCTTCGTCGCGCAACATGGCGACAGCGGTTTCAGCCAGATCACGAACCATCGAATCCACGTCGCGCCCCACATACCCAACCTCGGTGAACTTCGAGGCCTCAACCTTGACGAAGGGCGCGTTGGCCAGCTTCGCAAGTCGGCGCGCGATCTCGGTTTTTCCAACGCCGGTAGGGCCGATCAACATGATGTTCTTCGGCGAGATTTCGTCGCGCATGGGCGCTGGCACCTGTTGACGACGCCAGCGGTTGCGCAGGGCTCCTGCGACCGCACGCTTGGCGGCGTGTTGACCGACGATGTAACGATCGAGCTCCTCGACAATCGCACGGGGCGTCAGCGCCGCTATGTCCCGCGCCTTGAGGATGCCACCAGAAAAGCCGTTGCTGCTCATGATCCGAGCTCCTCGAATACCTGGTTGCCGTTGGTGTAGATGCAGATCTCACCCGCAATCGAAAGCGATCGTTCTGCAATGGCGCGCGCATCCAGCGTTGTCGCATCCAGCAATGCGCGCGCAGCCGAGAGGGCAAAGTTGCCACCCGATCCAATCGCCATCGCGGCACTGTCGGGTTCAATCACGTCGCCCGTGCCCGACAACAACAACGTGGTGTTCACGTCGGCCACCAGCAACAGGGCCTCGAGGCGGCGCAACATGCGATCGGTGCGCCAGTCTTTCGCAAGCTCAACCGCAGCACGCAAAAGATTTCCGTTGTATTCCTTCA
>JAYUPZ010000518.1:0-3037 GCA_043759805.1 Myxococcales bacterium
ATTTTCGTATCAACGTCGAAGGTCGCAACGCGCGATGTGTCCTGATTCCACTTGTAAAGGACAAACTTGTCGTTGCCGTCCATGTCCTTGCTCATGTCGGTCCGGCCGATGCTTTCCCATCCGTGGACCATGAAGCAGTCAATCAGTTTCTTCCGGTACCAAACTTCGACGAGTGGTTGCGGAACACGCACCTCGCCCTTCTTGTAGACCGTGACGTGTGGCACAACGAGCGTCCGCGAGTCGACGAGTGGACAGTCGATTCCCATCGAAGTCCCTTGCAACTCGAAGTCTCCTGAATCGACGCCGCTAAGCAAGGTCTTCCAGCTCTTGATGGAGTCAGGCTTGTAAGACGCTGGAGCCTTGACCTTGATCACCTCCCAGAGGCCCGAATAACGCCATTGCGAGTACGGGACCGTTCGCTCCTCGAAGATTGAATCGATGATCGGCCGTTGGTAGTCGGCGACCCGGCGCAACGGATCGGTAAGGAAATTGCGCTTGCGGAGAGGGTAGGCAATTTCCCTGTCTGCCTTGGCGTCGGGATTCGGATTGCGCAGGCCCTCGCCACCGCGCATCGTGATCTGCCCGGTCTTCATCTCGCGAACCGGCGCCGAAAACATCGGATTGCCAGCCGAGTCGAAGAAGAAGTACATCGGATTCAAGTAAGCAGTCGACGGCGTGCGCACATTAGCTTCGCTAGGAATGCCGTATTCCTCTTTTTGCTTCGGTGTCGCGTCACCCTGCTGTACCGCAACAATTCCGAAGTCGTAATAGGTGGATACGACCGCGTCGTGAAAACCCTCTTTCGGCGTTACGTGCGACGGAACCAACCCCGACGCCGTGTCGAAGAAGAACGGTTGCAAATCAACACCACCGAAGTTGTCGTCGGAGAGCGTATCGGCGCAACCCGTGCTGAATGCAGCGACGAGACCAGCTGCCATGACAAGTGGCAACGATGAAGATGCGGGGACTCCTCGAAGAGGAAACCGGTTTGCAGTCGGGACCTTGTGAATCGACATAGACGAGACTCCGTGGTGCTGGTCGAACGGGCGTACGGAAGGCGCGCCTACCGCGACGCAACCCGAGCCAGAGCTTCTAACAGATTGATTTTTTGAAGGCAATCCCTTGAACCTAAGCTTGCCGGTCCCGATCAGGACAAGGCGTACCTGAATGCATGTCTCTGCGCTCGCATTTCCTTTCAGCAATCCGTCGTACCCGGGCGCGTCGAGCGAGTGGCGTGTAAATGTAAACGATTACATCTGCCGAACCGCAAACCTTCGGGATATATTTCTCAAGTCTGCGCCTCCGGCCCTTCATGGACTCCCATCCCGAGATGGGCCACGGTGATTCCCCAATCCCGCGAGCATTCGCGGGGCTGGAACAACCCGCGAAAAGGTACCGATGTCAGTTTTTTCGATCCACAGTCGCTGCAGCGTCTTAGTACTGCTCCTCTGTACGGGTCTCGCAGCGCCCGTCCAGGCTTCAGCCAAATCGGAGGCGGTTGGCCCGGTCCTTTTTGATGGCCGGTCGCTTTCGGGGTGGTCCGGCAACCCCGCGCTCTGGCGAGTCGACGACGGCGAGATCGTCGGAACCATCAAGGGAGAACTCGCCGAAAACGAGTTTCTCATCCACAACGTTCCATTCGGAGACTTTCGGCTGGTCGTCGAGGTGAAGCTGTCGACGCGCTTTGGGCAAAACAGCGGCATTCAGTTTCGAGGGCAACCTGTGGACGACAAGGGACACCCCTCGGTCAAGGGATACCAGGCCGACGTGGGAGGCCCGAACGGTATCTACTGGTGTGACGTTTACGATGAACACGGGCGTGGCTGGTTGTTCACCGACGGACCGCCGTCGGGCACCGGAACGGACACCTGGCACACCTACGAGATCGTTGCGGTTGGCAATACGATCATGGCAGCTCTCGATGGCGAGAGCTGTTTCAGAATTGAAGATCCCAAAGGCCCCAAATCCGGAATCATTGCGTTGCAGCTTCACAGCGGACCCGCCATGGAAGTCCGTTACCGCCACTTCGAGATCACGCTGAACCCGGAAAAGCGCCTGGTAACGAACGAGGCCGAGGAGCAACGGTTGCGCAACGAAACGGCCCCGGCGCTTACCCCACAAGAGTCCGTGCGACGAATGGCTGTCCCCAGTGGATTTGTAGTTGATCTTATTGCGGCCGAGCCGCGCATCCGCCAACCGATCGCCTTCACCTTCGACGAGCGCGGCCGCATCTGGGTCGCCGAAGCCTATTCGTACCCCGTTCGCGCACCCGAAGGCAAAGGCAAGGATCGCCTGGTCATTCTCGAAGACCGAGATGGCAACGGTAGTTTCGAGACACGCAAGGTGTTTGCGGACAACTTGAATCTCGTCAGCGGATTTGAGATCGGATTCGGAGGGGTTTTTGTGGGGGCTGCGCCGCAGTTTCTATTTCTTCCGGACGGCGATCACAACGATGTGGCAGATGGCCCACCGGTTGTGTTGCTCGATGGCTTTGATACCGCTGACACCCATGAAACGCCCAATGCCTTTATCTGGGGCCCCGACGGTTGGTTGTATGGCAACCAGGGCGTCTTCAACGAAAGCGCGGTTGGCAAACCGGGCACGCGCGAGGCCGATCGCGTCGAGATGGGACCCGGTATCTGGCGCTATCACCCAATCAAGCAAGTATTCGAGGTCTTCGCCGACGGTGGCTCAAACCAGTGGGGCCTCGACTTCGATCGTACGGGCCAGGCTTTCATCACAACCTGTCGCAGTTACAACGGTGGGGGAATGGTCACCCACGTATCGCAAGGTGGGTCGTACTGGCGGCAAGCAGGCCAGTATCCGTCACACGTTTACCGACCCATCAAGGCTGCGGCCGATCACGATCATGGTCTCGGCGGTGCCGGTGGCAGTCTCAAACACGGCGGCCACTCACACGTCGGCACGATGATCTACCAAGGCGACAACTGGCCCGAAGCCTGGCGGGGCAAGCTTTTCACCCACAACCTGCATGGCGGACTCATCAACGTTGAACGCCTCGTGCCGAAGGGCTCGG
>JAYUPZ010000519.1:0-13717 GCA_043759805.1 Myxococcales bacterium
ATAGACCGGAATCACAAGTGAACAAACGGGTACTTCAGCGGTGGTCATAGCGATCCAGCAAATAGAGGGTCTTGGTACGGGGCCGCGCCAGGCCAACACCGTACGACCTCGGCAGCGTGGGGTCAAAGGGCTCGCCCGATATGTAGGTCAAGGAAAACTCCCCCGGCTTGCTGCCCAGGAATCGACCTTCGCTCGGCGCCCACAACACGGTCACCGGATGTACACTCCTGTCGTCGAGGACAACCAGATAGTCGTCGTGCTCGAGGTCAAAACCTTCGACCCGTCCACGAACCGAGCGAATCGCGCCGACGTTGTCAAACGTCACCACAGCTGAGCCATGGTCCGGCCGGGCACGCTCGGCCTTTTCGATCCACGACAGGGAAGGCAGCGGTGGCAAGTCGCCCGAGGTTTCAAGAACATCAGCCCGTTGTGTTGCAATCTCTCGATCCGGGCACACCATCCCGACAAACAGAGGATCATCGGGCACCACATGGCGCGCCGCCAAAGTTAACTGTGCCTGGTCGGAACGCTGTTTGTCCTGCACGGCGCCCACGATGCCAATGGGAAAGGAGAACAACATGGCTATTCCGTAACACACTATAAAAACACCACCGGCAGAGGGTGCGCGCAGCGGACGGACGGACTTGATGTGTGCCACAGTGATAAGACCAAGCAACCCAAGGTGTGCCGGTATCGCCACGGTTGTATACCGCGACGTATTGCCAAACAACGAGCCAAAGCCAGCTCGGCCCACGGCTGTCGCAACCCCCGAAATCAGACTGTACGCCAGCAGCATCAGATAGGGATAGGCGGATGCCAGTACCGCACGATTCGCAAACGCACGGCGATTCGTGAACAACCACACCAACAGCGCCAATCCCGCAGCAACAAAAACCAGCGCCATCATTCGCAGTACGGAATTGTGTCCAGAAACGGACCAGATCAAAACTTCATCGGGAAACAACGGACCCAGAAGCCACGTCGCAAAGAAAACCAGGGTTCGGTGGGGACTGGAGACGCTGGACATCATGGATGGATGCGTCCCCGGCTTGCTATAGCCGACAAAAAACCAAACCATACTCGCAAGACCGACGACCCCGTACAGCAGGGTGGGTAGCCATTCACTACGGCGTATACCTACTTTGCGATGCACCAAAACCACGGGAATCGCGGGCCACAATAAAAACCAGAGGAGCATCCCATTGGCGAAGGAAAACGTTGCGACCACGCTGCACAGCGCCGCGGTTGCGTATCGCGAAACCGCCGTACGGTTCGTATCCCAATTCACCCACAATCCGACCAGCAACAGACAGGGAATGGCGAGGGTGATGATTTGACCGCTGTAAAGGTAGTTGCGCCATTGAACCGGCGTAAAAACAAGGGCGGTGGCCATCATGGAAAACGCCACCAGCAGCAGGGGATGCCCCTGAACATCCGCCTGAGTGCGACGAAGGATACGCACGAAAAAAATCCCGGACAACGCAATAACGAGGCCGTTGAACGCATGCATCACATGCTGGTTCCAGCCCATCAATTGTACCACGAACCACGTGAACAACTGCGCAAAGATGACCCGCGACTCCCCGTGTTGACGGAAAATATCTTCATTGAAGCTCACGTTGCCCTGGGCACTTGCGAACAGCAGTCCCCCGGGCGTGCCCCACTCGTCGAATCGAGGCACGGCGCCTGACGTCATCACCATGAGCACCGTCAAGAAAAACGCTCCAACGGCAACCGTGGCCCACAGCAGCAGAGCCACCTTGCGGTCAGGAACGGGCCTCGCGTTCATCCCTTCCCTATAGGCCAAACTGGTTTTCCAAACACCAAAAATCGCCGGACACGCCCCGAAAGCACGCCGATCCAACAGCAAACGCGGCACTGCCCTTGCCATCGCCGTTGCAGCGTGTCTGTATGTGGCAAGCGCTGTATCGTGATCTGGAAAAAGCGCCCAATGGACCAGTCATGATGAAATCTCTGCGAAAAATTCCTTTAATCAAGCGCAGCCTCGAAAAGTTCGTGGACAAGCCTCTTGGCGAATTGAAGTTCTTGTCCCTGCGGGTCGAACAACTGCGAACCGAACTCGACGCCTTGCGATCGCGCATGGAGATAGGCGATGCACTGGTACAGTCGTTTCAGGACGCCCGAAAAAGCCCGGAGTATCAATCCGTCTATGCCAAGGTAAATCCGCTCGTCACGGTTTGCGTCGGCACCTACAACCGCGCCGAACTGGTCACCGAGCGTTGTTTGCGTTCGCTCATCGCACAGACATACAAGAATCTACAGATCGTTGTCATCGGTGACCACTGCACCGACGACACCGAAAAGCGGGTGGCGGCACTGCGGGACTCGCGCATCCATTTCGAGAACTTCGCCGAACGCAGCAACTATCCGGAAGATCCCAACCTGTGCTGGATGGTGGCAGGCACTTATCCGTTTAACCGAGCGATGGCTCTCGCCGAGGGAGCGTTCGTCACACACCTTGATGACGACGACGAGCATCTTCCCAATCGGGTCGAACGCCTTGTCACGCAGATCCAGGCTGAAAAAAGTGACCTCATCTGGCATCCATTTTGGCTCGAGCGCGAAGACAGCGTCTGGGAACTCCTCGACGAGCCCAAATTCCAGCAAGGAGGCGTTTCGACTTCAAGCGTTATGTATCACAGATGGCTCACGCGAATTGGCTGGGATGCTGACGCCTACAAACAGCGCGAACCCGGTGACGCCAACCGCTTCCGAAAGTTAAACTACCTGGGGCTGAAGCTTTCCCGCTGCCCTGAGGCCCTGTTACGCCATTATCGGCAACAAAACCAGAAACCAATCCCGACCAGCGGAAAGTAGTGATCATGCGTTTACGCCTCGGGTAGCACTTGACGCTCGCTGACGTACTACGGTGTAGGAGAGGGATCCGGCAAGGCTTTGCACGCTTCCAGGTACAGGCGCATGCGGCGCCGACTGAGATCGCGTCCCAGCACTGAAAGCGTATCGAACAGGGGCGGTGTTGCGTTTCGCGCGGTGGCACCAACCCTCAACACCATGAAGATCTCTTTCGGCTTCCAGCCTGCCTTTTCCGCAAAGGCTCGCGCTGCGGCCTCAATCTCGGCCGGTGTGAAATCGCGCAGGGTATCGAGAACGTCGATCAGTTCCTTGAGACACTCAATCGTCTCCGCCTTCGATCGCCCCTTTGGGATCATCGAGCTTGCCACCGGAGCAAAGTCGACATCTCCTTCGAAAAACAGTTCCGTCTTGCCCACAAAATCCGAAAGCTTGTCGATGCGCTCGCGCACGAGCGGCACCAGTTTTTGCAAATAAGCATCCGAAAATCGCCACTCTCGCAATCGTGCAACAATGGACGCATCGTCGAGCGCCCGCAGGTAATGGGCATTCATCGCAGTGAGCTTGACGAGATCGAACACCGGTCCACCCAGGCTGATGCGATCAAAACTGAACACCTTGATCATTTCATCGAGATCAAAATGATCCCGATCACCTGAAATAGACCAGCCCATTGTACCGAGATAATTCAACAGCGCCTCGGGCAAAAAGCCGGCGTCCTTATAGTAGTCGAGTGACACCGGATTCTTGCGCTTTGAGATCTTGCTTTTGTCCACGTTGCGCAGAAGCGGCATGTGGATCCATTCAGGTGGTTTCCATCCAAACGCAGTATAAAGCAGATCATGTTTGGGCGTCGAGGTCAGCCATTCCTCGGCACGAATGACATGGGTTATCTCCATGTGGTGATCGTCCACCACATTCGCCAAATGGTAAGTGGGAAACCCGTCGGATTTCATCAAGATCTGATCATCGATCCGGCTGTTCTCGAAGCGAACTTCGCCGCGCAAGCGATCTTGAACGACCGTCTCTCCTTCATCGGGGGTTCGCAACCGAACCACATGCAACTCACCTGCCTCCGCACGTGCGACCGAATCCGCAATCGGGATCGCGCGACAGTGCCCGTCGTAGCCGATGAAGGCGGCCTTGCTGTCTTGTTGCGCCTTGCGAACGCCATCCATCCGTTCGGCGGTGCAAAAGCAGCGATAAGCCGCACCGGTACCCAACAGGTCCGCTGTCGCCTTCCGATACAGCTCGGTTCGCTCCGACTGTCGATAGGGTGCGTGCGGCCCACCGACATCCGGACCCTCGTCCCAGTTCAAACCGACCCAGCGCAAGGCGCGCAAAATCGCCGCTTCCGAGGCGGGGTGGGAACGTGTTTGATCGGTGTCTTCGATGCGCAGCACAAATTTGCCGCCCTGATTCCGGGCAAAGACATAGTTGAAAAGCGCGATGTAGGCGGTCCCCACATGCGGATCACCGGTGGGGGAAGGGGCGATTCGAACGCGTACAGTCATGCGAGCCCTTCATACCACGAGCTTGTAGCCGGTTCCGTAGATCGTGACAATGTGCCGAGGGGCGGCCGGATCGGCTTCCAATTTCTTGCGTAGCTTCACGATGGTGTTGTCGACTGATCGATTCGAGCCCGCGCCTGACATCCCCCATATCTTGTCCAGAATTTCGTCGCGCGTCACAGGCTGTCCAGCCCTTTCGGCTAGCAAACGCAACAGCTCCACCTCGTAGAAAGACAGCGCGTGGACTTCGTTGTTGATCTCAAGCGCCTGACGCACCGGATAGACTCGAGCATTCCCAATAACCAGAACCTCATCAATCGGTGCAGCACGACGCAAGCGTCGAAAAATCGCGTTAATCCGCGCTATCAACTCGCCGACAGAGAAGGGCTTCGTGACATAGTCATCGGCTCCGGACGCCAGGCCCCGAATCTTGTCCGTATCCTGCGACCGTGCGGTCAACATGATGATCGGCACCACGGTATTTTGCTTCCGGATCTCCTCGCACACGGTAAAGCCATTCATGTCGGGCAACATTAGGTCCAGCAAAATCAGATCAGGGGTTTGCTCGCGCAGTGCACGAATTCCATCGCGGCCTTTGATGGACAACGCAACCTCGAAGCCCTCGAACTCAAGCGCATCACGCAATCCACGCGCAATGTCGGGCTCGTCTTCGATGACGAGAATTTTCTGCCGGGGACTTGCAGGGCTGTTCACGATGGCACCGATCCCTCGACGAGCGATATCGATTCACCCGCAACGGGGGCTGGAAGGTATATGCAAAACACTGTGCCTTGACCAGGCTCGCCCTTCGCGCCCGTGGGTTCCCCCACGGTGATGCGGCCGCCATGGGAAGCCGCAATGTGTTCGACCAGCGACAACCCGATTCCGCTGCCGCGAACATTGCCCTCGCGGGCGTTCTTGCCTCGAAAGAAACGCTCGAAGACGCGCGCACGATCCTCGGGCGCAATGCCCTGGCCGTAATCCCGCACTCGCAAACACACCTGTCCCGGTGTCCGACGAAGATCGACTTCAATTCGACCATCCGCACCACCGTATTTCAGCGCGTTGTCGATGAGATTGAGGAATGCCAGCGTGAAAGCGCCTTCATCAAGCCGCACCTTTGGCAAATCCGGTTCAATCCGAACCTGAAGATTAACTTTTTCCTTTTCGACGCGCTGTCGACACAGATCGACGGCCCGGAGCAAGATCTCGCCCACGTCGGAGGTTGTGAAGTGGTAACTCGCCTTGCCGCGCTCTAGTCGTGAAAAATCAAGGACGTTATCGATGAGGTGAGACAGACGCTCGGATTCACGGGTGATGATCGCGCCATACTCCCCGACGGCATTGGGGTCTTTGTGGCGACCAGTCGCAATGAGCTCGGCGAACATTCGAATCAACGACAGCGGCGTCTTCAGCTCATGCGAGACGTTTGCAATAAAGTCGCTGCGGAGACGCGACATGCGGCGTTCGGCAAGCACCCCCAGCCAAACGATCACGAGGCCCACCGCGATGATTGCCGACGACAATACGACCAGCGCGGGCCCAAGGGTGCGTTGCTTTTTCTCCTGCGCCACAAGGGCATCGATATCCCACGGCGTGATAAACAAATCCCAGGCGTAGAGCATTTTCCCCAGGGTTACCTGGTACGAGAATCGCTCGACCGTATCGCTCGCAATCGAGTCCGGCGTCTGCCCGACGAGCGCGTGTCGACGTTGATCCAGCACCACAATGCGACGCCGCCCTTCGTTTTGTTTGACCTCGGCCGAGATCATCTGGTGCAAGACTTTTGAATCGATCTGCACAGCCACATAGAAGCTTCGGCCGTCCTCGGTCTGCTTGCGCATGTATGCAATCAACGTGTCTTCTTGCTCGAAACGCTGATGCAGATATCGAAAGTTGCCGACCTGAACCGACGAAAAATCGAGACTTTTTGGATAGACACCGGCAGCAGAGCTCCCCGCCCCCGCCCGCCAGAGGGAATTGACGTTTCCCACACTACAAGTCACGCGCAACACACCACCCGAAGTGAAACGCATCACGGCGTAGGTGGCCACAAACGGTGACAAGTCAGGATCACATGAATCTGCCTCGCGCATTGTAAGGACCACGGACTCGAGCGCTTGACGGGTTAAAT
Organism: Myxococcales bacterium; assembly: GCA_043759805.1. GTDB lineage: Bacteria > Myxococcota_A > Polyangia > Fen-1088 > Fen-1088 > JAWXBF01. The sequence continues at coordinate 6,478 of JAYUPZ010000519.1, forward strand.
TGTCGATGCGCGATTCAATCGACTCGACGATGTCCTTGGCGTCCGAAGCCGCGGTCTCACGAAACGCGTCCTCCATACGGCGCGAAACGTCGTCCGCGTACTGGTAACCGTAGTAGCTGAGCGCCGCTGCAGACGCAATCATGGCCGGGAAAACCACGGCGAGGATGATCCAGATAGGCCCTCCCCCGGTGCGCGTACGTTGCGAGCTCACGAGAACCTCACAGTATCAGATCCATCAGCAATGCGTCTTCGTTGCCCTCCGAATAATAAGCCGGTCGAACGCCAACCGACCGAAAGCAAAGCTTGTGATAGAGCGCGATGGCCGGTTCATTGGAACGCCGAACATCCAGGGTTATCGTCCGACAGCCCTGCGAGCGCGCCGCATCGATCAGACGACGCAGCATGGTCTCGGCCAACCCCTTGCGACGGTGCGCGACCGAGACGCACAGGTTCAGAATTTGGACTTCGTCCCCCACGATCCAGCTACACAGGAACGCTATGGCCGGATCGATCGGCGTCAAGCGTACGACATCGAGCCTCGATTGGTCCCTGCCAAATTCCTCGACAAAAGCCTGTCGGCTCCACGGTGAGGGCGAGTCTTCGTCGTCGATCCGTACGAGCTCATCCACATCGTCAAGTCTGGCCGTATCGAAGTGCACGCGTACCTCTACGTTTGTTCACCCATCTCGACCCGTGTCGCTTCCAGAAGCACGGGCCACAGGCGATCCATCCCCTCGCCAGTTTCACCGGAAACCGCCAGAACGCGACACTTGATGCGACCCAGGGACTTTACAATCTTTGTGGTACACAACCCACGCTCCGAGGCGCTCAGCTTGTCTATCTTGGTCACCACAACCACGAAGGGGCGGCCAATCGCATCCAACCATTCGAGCAACTGATGGTCTTCGATATCGAGCTCGCGACGGGCGTCGACCAAAACCACGACCAGGCTCAGCGACCGCGAGTTCTCAATGTAATACTCAATCAATGCGCCCCAACCGAAACGCTCCCCCTTGCTGACCTTGGCGTACCCGTACCCAGGCAGATCGGCGAGGCGCAACGGCATCAAGTGGCCCTCCGGCATTTTGCATTTGAGGTCGTAGAATATGACACCTCGGGTTCGCCCCGGGGTCTTCGAGGTACGCGCGAGCAACCGCCGGCCCGACAATCGATTCAGCATGGTCGACTTGCCCACGTTCGATCGACCCGCGATGGCGATCTCCTGCGGGCCGAGTGGCGGCAATGACCCGTGGTCACGGGCCTCCATGAGGTAGTCGGCAGAGACGATGATTGGTACAAAGGGTCGCACACGTGCAGCGTATCAGACCCGAGGCAGGACGGCCTTTCCGGCTTCGAGTCGGGCGCTATACTGGCGGCCGTGCTGACGGATACACCCCCGCGCATCGTGCGCCTCGCTCGCCAGTTCGCGGACAGCGAAAAGGCGCAGCGCCTCTTTTTGCCGCCGGAAATGCCCCTGCACGCAGAATCGATAAAACTCGAAGCGGCCCTGCAAGCCGAATCAAGTGAGGCCGTAAAACGGGCCTGCCGCTTCATCGTAGAACTCCTGTCAGAACATTATAAAATTGTCCCCCCTAAATTAATGGTCCTTGGCTCACGCCCCCACGAGGTACACGAAGGCCGGGTGGCCTCCGAGCTATTCGGCGACTATTCGTTTTCGAGCGCGCGCATTCGCGTCTGGATGCGCACCGCGGTCAAAGGCCGCGTCACCAGCTACCGGGGACTCCTCAACACGCTGTTGCACGAGTTCTGCCACCACCTCGACGTGAAGGGCCTCGGCTTCGAGGACACCCCGCATACCCGCGGCTTCTACGGACGGGTCGACGAACTGTACCACGCAGCGCTCGCGACGCCGGCGGCCAAACGTCCACCGCTATTCTGGAAGAAAACCGGGACAGTTTGGCGCATCGACTGGCAACGGATCCGGGCCTGGCGACCGCCGCCAGATCCGATCCGTGCACCCGCTCCCTGGCCGATCGAAACCGCATCACCAACCCCTATCGAGTAAACCTCTGCCATGAAGATCCCTGCCCTTCTGTCCTTGCCCGTTGCGCTCTTCCTCGGCCTCGTGTCGGCCCGTGCGTTTGCCCAGGATTCCGGTGGAGGCCGGTTGCGCTTCTCGGACGCCGTTGAGCTTTCCATCGGCAACACGCCGCAAATCGAAGGCGCAAAGTTCGGCATCGACGCTGCCGAACGCAAGCTCAGTGGCACCGCCGCGCAACGGCTCCCGAAGCTCAAGGCCGAAGGCAATGTGCTTCGCTGGAACGAACCCATCGCGATTCAGTTCGGCGACAACGCCCCAGCATCTTCGGTCATTGTGCGCGAACAGGTGACGACCTCGTTTTCGCTTTCGATCGCTCAACCAATTTCCGGCTTGTTTGTACTCGGTCGCATGGTCGACATCGATCGCCGCGCCGTCGGCATCGCCAAAACCAGCATGGCCAAGACCAAGCTCGACTCTGCCCACCGAGCCGCCGAGGCCTACGTCGCGACATTGAACGCGCAGTCCACGGCCGATCTGGCGAAGAAAACCGTTACGCAATTTGAAGCGCAGCACGCCAATGCCGTGAAGCTGCAAACCGCAGGCGTCCTTGGTTTGGTCGATGTGCTTCGGTTGGTTTCAGCCCGCGATTCCGCCCGACTGGCTCTTGTGCGCGCCGAAACCACGGTCGCCACCGCACGCGCCGAGCTAGCCGTCGCCATCGATCGGCAGGCCGATGCGGCATTCGAGATCGTCGACGAGTTTCCGGAGCCGCCGCCCGCCCCCACGCTCGACGAAACCGCCGCAAACAAACTGGCCGTCGAAAGCCGCCTTGAATTGAAGGACGCCGCGCTGCAAACCGAGCAGGCCCGAGCCAACAAGACGGTGGCCATGGCACAGCTTCTGCCCAACATCATGGGCGTCGCCACCTACCAGAACATTACGGGTCAAGGACCCTTTCAGCCCCGCAACGCCTGGTACATCGGAGCCACCCTTTCATGGGACATCTGGGACTGGAACAAGACCTGGGACAGCGTCAAGGAAGCCGAGGCGCGCGCCGGGCAGGCCACGACGACTGAGAAGACCGTTCGCAACCAGATCGCGTTGCAGGTCCGTCAACGCCTTCTTGAAAACCGGGCGGCCTTTGCCACCCTTGAGCCCGCACGTTCTTCGCTTGCCGCTGCAGAAGAAGCCCATCGCATTCAGTCGGTTCGATTCGAGCAGGGTGTCGTCGGCACCATCGACATCATCAATAGCGAGACGGACTTGTACAAGGCCCGCTCAGCCTACGCGCAGGCTCGCTTTGATTACTATCGTGCGCAGATCGCGCTTGCCCGGGCAGCCGGGGCGTTGCCGTTTGCGCTCCCGCGTTGAAAAAACCTAGGCGCGCATCGCTTCGATGGGATTGGTCCGCGCTGCGCGGATGGCGGGCAAGAAACCGCCGACAATGCCCATAACTGTGGCAAACACCATGGATCCGATGATGATGCCGCCGTTGGGCTCGAATCGAAACACGATTTCGGACCAGCTTGCGAAATTGACCATCGAGAAGCTGACAAGGCCCATCGCCAGAGAAGCGAGAGCACCAATGCCACCACCGATGACGGACAGGATGATTGATTCGAGCAGGAACGAAAGCATGATGCTTCCCTTCGAGAACCCGAGTGCGCGCAACGTGCCGATCTCGCGTTGACGATTCGCGACGGCAGCGTGCATCGTGATGGTGGCACCCAACATCGCGCCGATCGAGAAAAACAGGGCGATCATCGTGCCCATGATGGTGATGAAGAGCGAGGTTCCCTCGGACTGTTTTTCGTAGTACTCGGCTTCTTTCAACACCTGCATGTTGAGCTGCCGGTTCGACTCGATGCTGGCCTTGAAAGTATCGAACTGCAGTGGCGATACCCGAACACGGATCGCCGACGTGTAGCCCTCGCGTTTGAAGGCGGTGCGCAAAGTATCGATGTCTGCCCAGACCTCGGATTCATTGGACGAGCCACCATCCTCGAAAACCCCGACCACCTTGACCTGTCGATTCTTCTTAAGCTCAAACGAATCGTTCAAGTTTAGACCTTTGAAACGACCCGCGATTGCGCGTCCGATCACGACCTCGTCCGAACCCGACTGCGGCAGCCGACCCTCGACGATCTTGACCGAGGGACGAAACGCAAACGAATCCGGGCGAATCCCGCGCACCGCCGCATTGGAGAAACCATCGGCGCCAATCTTGTCGAGCAAGATGACCACGACCGACTCCGAGATCCCGCGGGGACCCGAGGCAGGCTGAGGCAGCGCTGTATCGTTGATCACCAGATTGACGTTGGCGTCTTCGATCACACTTTCAAGTTCTGCTGTTGACCCCTTTCGCAACACCAGTGCGGCGTCTCCGCTAGCACTTCGCCCAATCGTCTTTTTGATGCCATTTCCCAGCATCAACACCGAGGCGAAAACAAAGACGACCAGTGCCAAACCAAAGGCGGCGGCCGCACTCGTGGTCTTGCGAACTTTCAAATTGCGCAGGTTGTAGGAAATTGGAACCATGGTGATTTCTCCTTACGCAAGCCGACGAAGGGCGTCTGTAACCTGAAGCCGAAACGCATTGCGCGCCGGAATGATCGAGGCAGCGAGTGCGAGCACCATCGCAAGAGCCATGCCCATCGCATAGGTTTTGGTGTCGATGCGGAAATAGGGAAACCAGGCGCCCATATTTTCCTCCAACAGACGACCGAGCCCCAGTTCGACAATCGGATACGAGAGCGCCAGACCTACAAGTCCGGATACAAAACCCGTAACCGCCGCCTCACCCACCACGAACCAGGCGATCGACGAGGGCTGAAAACCAATCGCTCGCAACACCCCGTACTCACGCGTTCGCTCGCGAACGCCCATGGCAATCGTATTACCCAAGATCATCATCATGATGAAAAGGATGATGATCGAAATGACGTCGAGCGCCTTTAAAAGTGAGCTGATCATGCCCATGAACGACAGGTTCATCGCACGCTCGCTCATCGTCGTGGTCTGGATGTCCTTCACGTCGAACATTTGATCGATCGCCGCCGAAATAGCCGGGCCTCGGCCCGGATCGTCGATGCGGGATGCAATCCAGCCGATTTGATCTTGCCTGTCGGGTGGCATCGAATCGTTGACGTACGAATAGTGGAAAAACAGACTCGACCGATCAATCGACTTCTTGGTGGCGGTGTAAATGCCCACGATGTTCAGCGGCCAGTCGCCCGGATAAATGCTGCCCTGTAGCGTAAAGCGATCGCCCACCTTCAAGCCAAGCTGCCGTGCCAACACGTCGCCGATGATGGCACCCTGCTTGTCGGCCAAAAAGGCCTGTTTTTGATCGGGTGCGAGCAAGAGTTCGTCGTAAACTTCCAGCATCGAAGGGATGTCCCAGGCCATCGTCGCAAAGAACTGTTCCGGCTTCTTGGGATTCTTGCCGCCGAACCAGATGGCGTAGGTGGCGCTTTGCACACCGGGCACCGCGCGGATTTGATCCACATAATTTTTCGGCATGGTGATGACGAAGCTGACCTTGTGGCGGGTCGCAATGCGATCCTTGGCAGCGTAGTCGGCCGCGACCGACCAGGCCGACAACACCGTCCGCAGCATCACGAAAGCGATGATCGCCACCGACGCACCGAGCACGGTCAGTGTCGTGCGCATCTTGTTGCGCAGCAAATTGCGCGCCGAGATACGGATAAAGTTCATCATCGCAGTTGGCCCTTGTCGAGCTTACGGGTGATGGTTGCGCGCTCGGCCGCTGCCGGATCGTGGGTGACCATCAGAATGGTCTTCTTGAATTCTTTATTGAGACGATCCATCAGGTTCAGGATTTCGTCGGCCGACTTGCGATCCAGATCGCCTGTGGGCTCGTCAGCGACGATGATCGTCGGATCGTTTACGATCGCGCGGGCAATCGCCACACGCTGCTCCTGACCACCCGACAACTGTCGCGGATAATGGTGGCTACGCTCTTCAAGGCCCACGACGCGCAATGCCGTCTGCGCGCGCTTTTTCCGCTCGGCGCTCGACAGGTTGTGCAACAACAGCGGCAACTCGACGTTTTCCTGCGCGGTCAAGACCGGCATCAGGTTGTAAGCCTGGAAAATAAATCCAATGTTGCGCGAGCGAAACTTTGCGAGATCGCCATCGGACATTTTGCCAATGTTTTCGCCAGCCACCACCGCAGTGCCTGAGGTCGGACGATCGAGACCCGCGATGAGATTCAGCAGCGTCGACTTGCCAGAGCCCGACGGCCCCATCAACGCCTCGAAGGAACCGGCGGGAATTTCGAGTGACAGCCCGTCCAAAACGGTGATGGGCTCCTTGCCACGAAAAAAAGTCTTGCGAATCTCTTTGAGAGAAACGATGGGGGATTCCGTGCTCATGTCGCTCGCTCCGTTTTGGCGTTTGGGTTGACTAGCTGTCTGAAGTTTTGACCTTGGATCCGGTCCGCAGTTCGGCGGGCGGATTTCGTACCACGCGGGTCCCGGGGGCGGGCCCTTCTTGAAGTTCTACGCTGCTGCCGACGGCGCCGCCCACGACAACCGGGGTTTCCTTGACCTGTCCGTTATCAATCACGAACACGACCTTGCGACCGCCACGTTCGACCACCGCATCGGGGGCGACCACCTTCTTGGGCTTTTCCTGCAGGGCGGAGTCTGAAAGTTTCTCCCGCAAAAAACTGACTCGGGCGGCCATGTCGGGCAACACACCGTCGGTCGGATCTTCAAAACGAACCTTCACCACCACGGTGGCTTTTGCGCGATTGACCCGCTTGCCGAACTCAACCGCAACACCGCGGTATCGCTTGTTCGGATAGGCATCAAGGACTATTTCGCACGGCGCCCCGGGCGTAATCTGACCGAGCCTTGCCTCGGGAACATCGGTTTCAACCAGAATCGACGCAAAATCGGCCAACTCGGCGATGAGCGACGACATGCCAACCATCTCGCCAATCGCGGCAGGCTTTGCGATAACCGTACCACCAATAGGCGCCACGATCACGCGATCGTCCATGCCGACCCGCAGGGTGCGCGCCTCGGCCTCGACCGCCGCGATGTCGGCCTGTGCTGCTTTTTGGCTTTCCTGCAGCGACGCCGCCCGAGTTTCGAGATCCTCAAATTGTGCACGTGGAACGGCATTGCCAGCCAGCAAGGCGCGGGTGCGTTCCAGTTGTCGGGTGACTTCTGCGAGATTGGCCCCGGCTGCCTCGGCGCGTGCACGCGC
>JAYUPZ010000520.1:0-3032 GCA_043759805.1 Myxococcales bacterium
GTGCGATCGAAGCGGTCGGAACCTCCACCGCTGTCTTTTCGGCTACAACCGATTTTGAGTTCTGTCTCGCCATCCAGATCGCCCAACAAGCGGCAATGGCCAGTACTCCCAGGAGCAACAGCGCAGGTATGCGCCACACCCCCTGAGACCGCGTCGTCCCTCCTTGCCAGATCGCTGCCAGCGCCTTTCGCTGCGCCGGAACGGCGGGAAGCTCGTCGGTCTCAAAGGGTTCGTCCATGCAGTCGAACTCGGCGGTCTTCGGCCGCTGGGTTCGAGCAGACCTGGCTGAACTGTACGGCGTTTGCAAGGAGGCGGGGCCCACCACGGTCGGATCGTCATGCCCGAGCGGCGGGCGAACATCCATGCGCGCGCGCGTTTGAAGGCTGAAAACACGCGCGGTAGTTTCGTCATCCTCCATCACATCTTGCAGCCACGCACCCGGAGCAAGTGGTGCGGTGTCGAGAACGTGTGTCAGATTGGCGAGCTCTCGGATGCGGGGATTGTTCGGCGCAAGACCAAGAGCTTTTTCGACGACGGCTCTCGCGCGGGCCGTTCCGCCCTGGTGCAATAGACATTCGGCCAACCATCGGTGGGCGGCAACTGCGTAGGGAAACTGAACCACCGCACGCGAGAGGACGTCGGATGCAGTCACGGTCTCTCCCGTTTCGAAGAGCGCGCGACCGTAAGCCGTTTGAACGACGGCGAGTTGCGGGCTTTTCAAAACAAGGTAACGCGCAACCTGAAGCGCTTCGTGTGCCAACCCATGATCGCAAAGGGTGTGAATTGCCGATGCCAAAGAAGGCGAATCGGTTTGTGCTACGTCTGTATCTCTCGCCCCCGGATGGATTGTCATCACACCAAATTCCCGCGAGTTTTATATCACCGACTCGGCGAGGACAATATGGCGAAATCGTTGTAAATTTAGGGCAGTCGCTGTTTGTCAATCGAGGCGGGAAAGGCTCAGGTGCAAGCGGCTTTCGATGAGGCGTAACAGCGAGTTAAATTCCGATGCACGGAACCCGAGTGTCGTGCGCAGCTCTTCGGCCATCGCGGCCTTGATCGTGTCACGCGCTGCTGAAATCCAGCGTGCGACAGTGGCACGGTGAACGCCGTAGCTCTTTCCGATGTCTTCGGGACTCCAGTTGTCGATGAAGCGCAATCGCAAAATGTTGCGTTCTCGGGCCGATATCCGTGAAATCGCATTTCGGAGCGCGTCTTGAAACGGCTGTTGGTTGCCCTTGCGCATGAGCTCATCGTCAATGGGTAGCGCGAGATCCGCGAGATCGTTCGAGTCTTCGTTGCTGGAGTGTTTCCGCTGGCTTTTCTGGGTTAGCGCAATGCGAACGGCGACCACCCGCAACCATCCGCCGAGAGGCCCGCGGCCCGTGTAACTGAGAATGCGCGGGCGATTGCGATCACTTGCGACCAACAAACGTTCGCGCAGTTGTTGGGCTAGCTCGTCCGCGAAATCCGAGGCGCTGTCGATGCGTGCGACGTAGCGCGGGATTTCGATGAGGAATTCGTTTTCCAATATGGTGAGCGCCACGCTATCGCCCTGCGCACACTGAAACGCGAGGACCAGCTCATCCGGATGCTTGATGGGCAGAGCGCTCAAATCATTCGGCTCGGTTCCTTCATCGGACTCGATTGGATTCATTAGATGCGCAGCAAGCGCGTCGACATTCGGACGCAACTTCGGCCAACGCGCCAGTGCGGCTTTTTGTGCCAGGTGAGCATTCGCCCAGGCTTCGTTTGAAACAGTCGCGTGCATGCGGCGGTAAGAGATCATCCTACCTTGTACATGGATGTCAATCACCGAGATGGACCGTTCGCACCGCTCATATCGCTCGACTTTCTCGTGGTATACCGGCCGCGTCATGGCCGAGCTGGCGGAAAAGGTCGTCATCGTTACTGGAGCAACCCGGGGTATTGGCCTTGGGACTGCTCAGGTTTTGGCCCGCGAGGGAGCCCGTGTGGTTGTGACCTCGATCGAAGGAGACCGTTGTCAGGAGATTGCGGCTGGATTGCCCGGGGGACTGGAGCGCCATGGCGGCGTCCCAATGGACGTATCCGATGACAATGAGCGAGCCGAAGGTATAGCTTATACGTTGAAACGCTTCGGTCGCATCGACGGTCTCGTCAACAACGCTGGCGTCAACTTCGACAAACCATTTTTGGACACCTCGCTTTCGGATTGGCGACGTCTCATGTCGATCAATCTCGAGAGCGTTTTTGATCTCAGCCGACGGGTCATTTCCGAATTTGTTCGGCAGGGCCAGGGTGGCGCGATCGTAAACATTACTTCGGTTCACACGATTGCGACCTACGCCGGCTCGGCGCCGTATGCGGCGGCCAAGTCAGCAATCAATATGTTCACGAAGGGCCTCGCGAATGAGTTCGCCTCGCAAAATATTCGGGTGAATTGCGTCGCGCCGGGACTTGTTCGAACAGAAATTTGGAATGACACCGTCGCCAGCTTCGGCGGTGACGAGACCGCGTGCCTGGATTACTGGAAGAAAAACATTCCCCTTGGTCGCATCATCGAAAGCGATGAAATAGGAGAATCGGTTTCCTTTCTTTTATCCGATCGAGCCCGGGCCATCGGAGGCGCCGTCTTGTATGTCGACGGCGGCCTGACAGGCCAGTTAATTGCATCCCGTTAAACCAACCATCTTGAGGAGTAGTGATGTCTGAAGTTCTCGCGAATCGATTTAACAATCAGGTTGCCATTGTCACGGGCGGTGCAAGCGGCATTGGCGCCGCCGTGGTGTCGCGTCTCGCGGCCGAGGGGGCCAAGGTCGTCGCGCTGGATCGGGACACTGTCAAGTTGGAGTCCTTCAAGCGCGAGCTTTCGGGGCGAGGACTGGCGATCGAGATCGCGGTGGCGGATATCACCGATGACGATGCGATTGGATCAATTTTCAACAAGGTCGCCACGGCGCACGGCAAGGTCGACGTTCTCGTTCACAGTGCTGCTGTTGTGGGTCCTACCTCCACCAATCTTCTCGACTACCCCGTTGAGGTGTTCGAGA
>JAYUPZ010000521.1:0-3032 GCA_043759805.1 Myxococcales bacterium
CGTAGGCGTCAGCTCGTAGGCCCGCGCTCGAAGCCGACGCACAATGAGCTTGTCCGCCATGACGCGGGCGAGCAGCAGGGCCTCCTTCGGAGGGGGTCCATACCGATCCGTCAGTTCCTCAAGTATGCCTTCCACGCCCTCGTCGGACTCGGTTTGGGCCAACCTTCTGTAAAGGTCGAGCCGTTGTCCGGGATCGGGAATGTAGTCGTCGGGCAGGTAAGACGCCACGTCGACAGAAATTTCCGGATCGCGTTCGCGGACCACGGGGCGGCCATCCAGTTCTGCGATGGCTTCCTCGAGGATTCGTGCATAGGCCTCGAACCCGATCGTCGCCAGTGTGCCCGATTGTCGAGCTCCCAGGAGCTCACCCGCCCCTCGAATCTCCATGTCGGCGTATGCCAGATGGAACCCGGCGCCCAGATCAGAAAAGCGTTCGAGCGCGGCGAGCCTTTGCTGTGCGTCCTCCGACAGCGCTTCTGAATCCGAGACAACAAAGTAGCAATAGGCGCGTTCGCGGGCGCGGCCGACGCGTCCGCGCAACTGATAGAGCTGTGCCAATCCCAATCGTTCGGCCTGGTTCACAATGATCGTGTTCGCACGCGGAATGTCGAGACCCGATTCGATAATGGTCGTGGCGCAAAGGATGTCGAACTTACCCGCGACAAAATCGACCATCATGCGCTCTAGTTTTCCCTCGGACATCTGTCCGTGCGCGACCGCGATGCGCGCCTTTGGAACCAGGACTCGCAGCTCGTTTGCCCAGCGATCGATGTCCTGGATCCGGTTGTGCACAAAAAACACCTGGCCCCCGCGATCCATCTCCCGAACGATCGCTTCTTGCAGCAGATCGCGATCGAATCGACACACGAATGTTCGAATGGCGAGTCTATCGTTGGGCGGCGTGGAAATTGTCGACATCGGACGTAACCCGCCCATCGCCATTTGCAAGGTGCGCGGAATGGGCGTCGCGGTCAGTGTCAACACGTCGACCTCTGCGCGCATCTTCTTGAGTCGTTCTTTGTGAGCAACACCGAATCGCTGTTCCTCGTCGATGACAACCAATCCCAGGTTTTTGAATGACACGTCCTGCGATAGCAATCGGTGGGTTCCAACAATAACGTCCACGCGTCCTGCGGCCGCGTCCGCGATCGTCGTTCTTTGTTCAGCTGTGCTACGAAATCTCGACAGCGCCGCGACACGCACCGGGAAGTTTCGGAACCGCTCGGTGAACGACGCCGCATGTTGTTCGCAGAGCACCGTCGTGGGCGCCAAGATCGCCACCTGCCGTCCCGACTCCACGACCAGCAAGGTCGCGCGCATGGCGACCTCGGTCTTGCCATAGCCCACGTCGCCGCAAACCAACCGTTCCATTGGGATGTCGCTTTGCAAATCGGTGAGGACTTCCTCAATCGCGCGCAATTGATCCGGCGTTTCGTCAAAGGGGAAGGTTTCCTCAAAGGCTCGAAACATCGAATCCGGCGGTGGACAGGCGCGGCCGCCGACCACCTTGCGTTGGGCATACAGCTGCAGCAATTCTTCGGCCAGCTTGCGCGCCTCGCCCGAAGCCTTTTTTTTCTTCTCTTGCCAGGTTCGACCCCCGAGTTTGTCTAGGCGGACGGCCGCCCCTTCTCCCGTGACTGAAAACCGACTGACAAGACCAACCCGGTAAACCGGGACGTACACCGTTCCACCGTCGTACTCGACCTGCAAAAAGTCCTGAGAAACGCCCCGGACTTCGATTTTCTTGAGGCCGCGGTACCTTCCGACGCCGTGTTCGTCGTGCACCACAGCGTCTCCCTCCCGGAGGGCCGTGAGATCTCCCTCTCGCGTTGCCTTGCGAGGCGTGGTTTCTCTGCGACCGCGCTGTCCAAAAAGGTCGGTTTCCGTAATGAAAACTGTCCCGTCTCCAGGCAAGGAGAACCCATGCTCAAGTGCGCCGGTGACGATCGCCAGCGGGAGTCTTGTCGAGAGCTCCCGCTTTCCGTCGAACAAACCCTCGGCGGCAGAATCCGGATCGATGGGTATTTCGCGGTGGGCGGCTCGCAACAACGAAGCGATGCGTTCGGCATGACCGCGGCTATTAACTACCAATCGTACGACGTTCCCTTCGCGGTTCACACCGTCGAGCGCTTCGGCGATGGCGATGGCAGCAACGGGTTCTCCGCCGCTTGTGTCCTTTTGCAATCGAAGCTGCGAGAAGGTGGCGCGCAGTTCGGTGTTTGGTCTCGAATCGAGAAAAAATTCGGGCGCGTCGGTGTCATCCCCCGCGAGGGCCAACATCTTCAGATCGAGGCGGTGGCAGGCACTGAGCGCCGCTTCCCAGTCATCAGATGACAGGATGTGTTCGTGAGGCTGTAGCACAAGATGATTTTCATCCCGTTTGTGAGCGCATGCCCTGGCAAATTGCTCAGATTGGCGTTCGAGTGTCGCCGTGAGTGCGTCAGGATCTTCCAGAATCACGACGCTACCGGCAGGCGCATGATCGAAGAGGGTTGAGAGTGTGTCGTGAAACAACGGAACGAGCGATTCGATGCCGAAAAACTCCTGTCCAGACTCGACGCGTTCAATGAGAGATCGCAACTCCGAAGAGGGCACTCGGCAACGCTCGGCAGCGGCAAGAAGCCTGGTACGCGGTTCGATTTCCGACGTCCTCAATGTCTGGCGAACCGGCGACAACAAGACGATGTCCATCGATCGCAGCGTTCGTTGCGACGACGGATCGAAGGAACGCAGCCGCTCGATGTCATCGCCGAGAAACTCGATTCGTACCGGGTGTTTTTCGGCCGGTGAGAAGGTGTCCACGACGGCGCCCCGAAGTGCATAGGTTCCAGGATCCTCGACCACCGGCGCCCGCGTGTATCCGGCTCGTTGCAAACGTGACACAAGTTCGTCGCGATGGATTCCGCAGGTCGGCGTGAGCTCGAACGACAATCCCTTAACGACGGTCGCGGGTACAACCCGTCGGCTCGCCGCACGGGGTCCGGTGACAATCAGTGCCGGCGGCCGCAGGCACGCCATTTGCGAAAGCAGTG
>JAYUPZ010000522.1:0-6380 GCA_043759805.1 Myxococcales bacterium
GATCATCGACTGCCAGGTGACGACCGAACATCTCGCGCGATTTGGTGCCCGGGAAATGGGCCGTAAACAATTCTTGCGACACCTCGAAGGCGCGTTGCAGACATCAACCCTTTCCCCGCCATGGAAAGTGGTCTAGCGTCGCTTACCGTTGCAGCTTGAGGTGAACGCCGCGACCAGCGTTCGCGAGGACCGTGCCGTCGCTATTGACGATGATTTGCTTGCCGCTTCGTTGCTCGGTCAACAACGCGTGTGGGTACGGATGCATGAACCGTATCGCAACTGGAATTGGGACGGGATCCAGCCTGATCTCAATGGTCTGTTGCGTATGGATAACCCGAGCGTTCACAGCGATGCCGTCGTCCTCAAATTGCAGCTTGCGTTCGAGCGATGCGCCCGATTCAACCCGCGCAGGATAGACGTCAATGCGAAGTGGTGCCGACGGCCCGCCCTTGAGGTGCCGCGTATTCTCGGACAGACGCGGCACAAGCGCGCCTTCCCTGACGAGAGCGACGTAGCCATCGGGCGCCGAAATCTGGACGTGTCCCGGTCCGTCGTAGCGCTGTGATACGTTATCGACTTCGTACCACCTTCCACGCGGAAGGTAAACCTGCCGGGCAGGTTGTGCTTGAATTAGCAGTGGGGCAATCATCAGATCGTCGCCAAGAAAATACTGGTCGTCTATGCCCCATACGGTCGGGTCATCGGATATCACAAGGCCGAGGTGGCGCAGGACAGGCAGACCGTTTTTCCAGATCTGTCGTTCGGCTGCCCACAATATCGGTTGCAAAGTGTACCGAAAACGCATCACAGCACCGATGCGGTCATTCTTTTTTTCGAGCATCCGCACCAGGGTCTCGACTGGACCAATTTGTACGACAGGAGAGAGCAATCCAAGGATCGCGGCGGATTCAAAGACGGCGTCGTCTGCGTCGACTTGAACCACGATTGACTGTCGACTGCTTCCCGAGATGCCCGCGGAAAGGTTGGCACGCAGTGCGGCCGCGATGTCGGGCTCTCTGCGAATCACAGTCTCGTCGCCCGTGCGTATCCATGTCGGCGTGGATCCTGCCAATTGGTCAACTGCCGCCGCGAACTGGGTCCGAAGATTGCCGGAGGCTTCCGTTCCCAGGTGGGTAGGAAGTCGAGAAATATCGACGGCTACGAAAGCTTCTGCGCCGTCGCGTCGCAGAAGGGACAATCCTTCCGCCCAAACCCTTGCTGACTCGGGCTTGCGCAAATCCAGCAGCGTTCCGTGTGGAACCTCCGGAAGTCTGATGATTCCTCTGGTGTCGCGCAATACCAAACCACGTTTGCTGGCTTGCACAGTCGGTCCTTTGCCATCCGGCAACAGGGGACTTACTTCTAACGCCATGGCGATTCCCAGCGCCGAGAGCTCGGATGCAAGTGCCTTCGGCGTGGGATAGCGGGATGTGTTCCAGGCAAAATCGCATCCGACCGACTGAGCCGCGTTTGCGGGCGCTGTCCACCATGAGCGACCCAGGTTCACGACGTCATACGGAACCCTCTGCGCCCGGAGTTGTTCAATGGAGCGCTGAACGGAAGAGGTATCGGCGTGTTCGTCGAAGTTGATCCAGATACCACCGAAAGGTTTGGGCCATTGCGATGCATGGAAAAATGCTTTGGTGTGCTGCGAAACCAGCGTGGCAAGGTCGGGCGCCAGGAAAACCACCAGGTCGAGTCTACCGGATTGGTCGATTGAAAGTACGTGTGGCGTTTGTGCTGCGATATCCCAGGTTGCGGGTTGGTTCCCCATCAGGTGGATACCCCATCCTTCGGTGGAAAATAGGATTTGCGAACCCGCTGCTTGCCCATTCGGAGAATCGAAATGCAATCCTCGCTTTTCGACCCGCCCGGTGTTTGCACCGAGTCCAAAGAACCGCGCATTCGCAGCGACGGGAAACGAAACACGCATGCGTTCCGAGGCGGGGAAGGTTCCCTTGCTAATCTTGAATGGCGCAACGCCGTCGGCACCAAGCGTCAGGTGAATTTGACCCTGGGTATCTCGCCAGGATAGCGAAAAGGGCGCCTTGCCGACTTCGACGCGAATGTCGTCCGCGCCCACGGTCCACCCGATGTGGGTCGGCAGCAGCGCAACCGGGATCGTTTCAACCGCTGGTTCGGTGTCGACTGTACCGGGGGCCGTCGGCCGCCACATCTGGATGCGGTAACCGTGTGGCGAAACCATCGAGATTTCGCAGATTGCGGGTTTGCCGTTTGATAGATCGAGGGTGAAACGTGCTCGGTTTCCTTCGAGTCGAGCGCTCGTGATCAAGGTTGGCGTTCCTTCGGAGGCTTGCCCCGCCAAGGCCAGTGCCGACATTAGAAAGAACGGAACGACGACCATCGCCCGGTTATACCTCAGTGTCACCGCAGTCGTCGGTTACGACAACGCCCGGATCAAAGCGGACAGCCCGCGGTCAGCGCCAAGCAGTGCAAACACGAGCACAAGGTACTTCAAAGAGAAGAGAAACATGGGCCTTGCCGGCCGCGCAGTGCTGCGCAAGAAGCGGTAACCAAGCACCGAAACAGCCGCCGCAAAGGGCCATTCTCCGACCCCTGTGAGCGGCAGTGCCAGGGTTGCAATGGCGGTCAACAACGCAAACGCCCACGCCCATCGGCGGGAGGCACTTTCGGTTTTAACGACGGTCAAGATCTTGTGCCCGGCCTTTGCGTATTCATCACCGCGCATCAATCCGATTGCGATAAAGTGTGGCACTTGCCAGGCGAACAACACGGCGAACAACACCAGCCCACCCGCGTCGAGGCTATTGGTTGCCGCGGTCCAGCCCATCAACGGGGGCATCGCACCGGGGACAGCTCCGACCAATAGCGATGTCCAGGAGATCTGCTTGAGTGGCGTGTAGGCGAAAACGTATGACGCCCACGCTATGAACCCCAGCAATGCCGTCAAACCGTTTGCCGCAACCGCCAACATCGGCAGCGACACGCAAACAAGAACGGTTCCCACCACAAGCGCAAATTCCGGTGAAACCCGACCTGCCGGAAGGGGTCGCTGCGCGGTACGGGTCATCCTTCCGTCCAGATCGCGCTCAATGTACATGTTGAGTGCGTTCGCCGATCCGACGAGCAACCAGGTCGCCATCGCTGCGCTCAGCCAGTTTGACCAGGAGGAGAACGCCACCGGTGACAGAGCAAAGCCAGCAGCGAAGGTGAAAAAGACGAGTCCAGTCACCCGAGGCTTGGTGAGCGCCACGCAATCACGGAACAACGCCGCCCATGGTCGTGCAGTGGCGTTCGAGGTTCCGCGGGTCGCGAGCGTCATTCCCCACGCATTGGCCAACAACGCGACACCCACGCCGACGTGCAATCGGAAATCCGTACCACCGAGCAGGCCAATCCCCGCCTGGGCGAGAACCAGCAAGATTACCGACGTGGCGAGCCCTCGCAGCCAGGGACGTCCGTTGGCAGCCGTGATGGTTCCGCCTGCAGCAGCGGCAACAAGCAAGACCGTCACGGCGGATCCCACGGCGTGCATCGTTTGCAAGCCCTTGATGTCCGTGGTGGGGGTGGCACCGCCTTCGGCCACGGCGAGGGTGAATCGAACCAACGCCCCCATCAACGTCTGCGCGACCAGAGTGATGGCTGCCACCAGGTTCAAACGTCGCACACCGGCGGCGATGGGTGCCACCGTGTCTGACTGTTCCCCAACGAAGAGCGGCCTGATTCGTGCCGCACAAAACACGCTGGCAAGCATCAGAACGACAGCGACGGCGTTGAGCAGGGTATCGAGGGCCGCCGCTTTCGAGGCTGCTGCGACCGATGTGTAGGTGTGCGAACCGCCTCCACCGACGATAGCCATCGCCGATATGCCAAATAAAACGGACAACGCCCCCAAAACCGCCGCGGGGATAAGCGGCATCGGTCGGGAGCGTTCAGGCAGCAGGGTCGGGACGTTGGATAACACCGGTTTGCGGGGTTTATTACCGCACCCGGGCTTGGTTGGGAACCCCTACTTGAAGTCGAAATTCAGGTCGAGGGGCTTGCCAGCCTTCACCTCAACCTCGGCGGTTTTGGAACCGAACTTCTCGTGCCAGGCCTCGATGGTGTACTTGCCGGGAGGCACATTGGGGATGGTGTAGCTGCCATCGGCTCCACTGACCGCGTAGTGGGCGTTGTCGACGACGACGACCCAGGCGGTCATCCAGGGGTGAACGTCGCACTTGAAACGCACCACGTCACCCGTCTTGAACTTCTTCTTGATGGCGGGAAAACCTTGTGGCTGCGCGTTGTTGAACAACGTGGCCGGGCCCTTGTAGGTGTGGACGTTGTGCAACGTCTGGTCGCTGTTCTTGATGGCGACGGATTGACCGGCGACAGCGACCGCCACGTGGGGGCTGTAGTTGCAACCTTTTTGGTCGAGAACAACCTCGGTCGCGGGTACGGCCGCGCCGGCTGCCGCGCCCTTGGCAATCCGGACAACCACGTTCGCAACGCCTCCCTTGGCGTTGACGACGGCCGTCTCGTCAACAGCTTTACCCTTCGCACAGAACGGATCCGACTTCATGTTCAACTCGGTGGCGGCGGCAACCTTGCCCGCGAACTTCACCGAACCCTTGATCGTTCCACCCTGAGCATAAGAGGCCGCCGGCACTGCCAGGACGAGGCCGAGTGCGAGCGAAGCAAATGACCGGGCCAAAACACTTGAATTCATACCAGTTTCCTCCAGAAGCGGGTCGTTGACGTGTCGGATATGACTACCAACGGGTCCGCAGGCCGTCAATCGGAGAAGCGCCCGGGGCAGTCTTATCCATACGACGGGTGCGGCTTTCGCCACATTCAACGGGATTAACGGAAAATTTTCGGCTACTGCTCAATGAGGCGAGTTTTGAACTCGGGCATGAGCGTCGCTTCCTTGAACAGGTCGTGAAGCTTAGCGCCCTTGCTTGCAACCGCAGATCGCAATTGTTCGAGAGCGCAACCATCCCGGGTTTCGTCCTCAAACCGTGCAAAGGTGTATCGGAAGTAGTGTTTGGCGAAACAAGCCTCAACCTTGCCGCTGTCGCGCACGAGTTTCATCAATTCGGCCGGTCCGGAGACCTCAGTCATGTCATCAGCGATGATTTGCGGCGTCGACGTGGTATTGACCGGAATCGAGCCGTTCGGCTTTTTATTGGCGTCGAAGACCATCTCTTCGGTTCGGTAGCGCCCAAGGCCATCGAATGACTCGGTCGCGAATCCAATATGATTGGTGTAGGCGAGGTGGCAGCTCTTGCAGGTCGTGCCGTCTTGTTCGGTGATGAGTTCGACCGCCTCGCGGGTGGAACGGTTCACGGTGTCCTGCGGCGTGTTTGCGTCGCCCGGCTTCGGCGGGGGGATCTCTTCACACAACCAGGACTGGCGCAGGTGGGCACCTTTGATGATGGGTCGGGTTGTCACGAGACCGGTTGCGACAAAGCCAGCACGCGTGAAAATGCCAACGCGTTCTTGTTCTGCCGGGAAAGCCGGAGGCTCACCTTTTCCATCCCACACGGGTGTACCGTAAATGTCAGCGAGTTCCTTGCTGCGAGCGAACGACCGTTCACTCGTAAGAAGGTCAGCCATGCTGCCTTCGGCCGCCCATGTGTAGTACTGCGCCATGCCAACGGTATCGTCGACAATGGAAGCCTTCAACATGTCTGACGGTTGGTGATCGGCTGCAAAGATTTTGAATTGTGCGTCGTTCTTGTTCTTGGCCACGTCGTCAAAATCCTGAACGCGAAGGGTATCCTCGAAGAATTCCTTCGTGCTTCGCTGGGCATCGGCGAGTGCCATCAAACGATCAACCTGGCGGCTATAACCATCGTTGGTGAGCAAGTCGTCCGAAACTGCGGCTTGCCACAACTCGTCGTCTGGAATTGAATGCAGGAAGTGAAACGAAAGCCTTGAAGCGAGTTCGTATGCCGAGAGCTCGTATACGTCCTTGATTCCGACAACTTCGTCCGCGCCGTGCTCGACCATGTACAGGAACTGCGGCGCCGTCAGAAAGCCCGCAATCAGATCTGCCCATGCCAGGGGGTCCATTTTCGAATCGGTGCCGTAGAACGTGCGGTGGTGCTTCACATCATCCGCATCGAGCGGTCGGCGGATCGCTCGAGATCCGAACCCATTGATGAAATCCGTAATACACTTGTCGTCGTTGGCGGTGTCGCTATCGGTGGCACATGCGCCCGCAATCTTTTGCAGGTGCTTGGTCGAGAGTTCCTTGCCGATTGCCCCGGCGATTCCGAAGGATTCTTCGACGTGCCCCGCTTGAACTGCCTGGTTCATTTGGCGGTTGGTGGGAACCGCACCATTGGTGTGACGGGAATCTTCCGGATACAAATCGAAGGATGCGTTGATCGCAGTCAACACGCTCATCG
>JAYUPZ010000523.1:0-6379 GCA_043759805.1 Myxococcales bacterium
TTCGAGTCCGAAGGCGGAACCTTCATCACCGTGCAAGACACCGGTGGTAACTTTGGTGCTCTGGGTTCGAGCCGGGCCTGGATCGCTGGAATTGCGGCATTGGCCCGAACAGCAGCCGTCGAATGGCCCAAAGCCACAGTGCGCGCAATCGACATTGAGCGGGGCGACCGTTCACCCGATGGGATTGCCAACGCCCTGGTTGCAGAATTGTTGTACGGCGCACCCGAGCGCGAAATCGGGCTCTCGGCTGCGGGCGCGCGCATACGTGTTACGGTTGAAGCATCCGAGCTCCAGACCGATTCCGCTAAGGTCGACGCTGGTGCCTTTGCTTTTGTCGTCGCAAGCGGTGGTGGACGCGGCGTCACGGCCACGTGTCTGCTGGAACTGGCAAGCCAACATGGTGGGCGCTACTTGTTGCTGGGAAGAACGCCGCTTCGACCTGAGCCCACCGTCTGCGCGGGGCTGCTCAGCGAACGCGATTTGAAACGTGCGCTGGCCATAGCGGCTCGCGATGCGGGACAGTCTGCCGACCTGGCACGCATCGGTCGACAGGCAGCGGCCGTACTCGCAGCGCGGGAAATTCAGGCAACCCTCGAACGGTTGCGCGCCCTGGGTGCAGAAGCGCAATACACCGTCGTCGATGCCACCAATGCAGCTGCCGTCAATGCGGCCATCAACGAACATCGTCCCCACTGGGGCTCAGTCACAGCCGTGATCCACGGCGCCGGTGTGTTGGCAGACAAGCGCATCACCGACAAAACGGACGAACAATTTCAGCGCGTGTACGCAACCAAGGTTGATGGCTTGCGCGCCTTGCTGCGCGCCACCGATGCGGACCCTTTGCGATTGCTGGTGTTGTTCTCCTCCGTCGCGGCGCGATCGGGAAACCTTGGTCAGAGCGACTACGCGATGGGCAATGACATCTTGAACAAAGTTGCCATTTTGGAACAACAGCGGCGTGGCCCCGACTGTGTCGTTCGCGCGCTCGGATGGGGACCGTGGGATGGCGGTATGGTCGACGATGGCCTACGCGCGCGCTTCGCCAGTATGAATGTTTCACTCATCGCGCCAGACACAGGCGCAAAGGCATTCGTCCAGGAATGTGTTTCGATTTCCTTAAACGACACCGAACTCGTCCTGACTGCTGATCGTGACGCTCGCGGCTTGGCGGCCCCCCCAACCGAACAGTCGTTCGATTACACATTGTCGATCGATCGTCACAGCCATGCATTCCTGGATGGTCATCGCATCAAGGGGATTCCGGTCGTTCCCGTGGCCCTTGTACTTGAGTGGTTCGCGCGAGCCGCAAGTGTGTTCCGACCCTCGTGGCACCTGGTTGCAATTCGCGACCTGAAGATCTTGCGCGGCATTCGCCTCACCGAGTTTGACCAGGGAAAAACGCATCACTTTGTGCTGCGCGCGCAAAACATTGCGAACGGCGCGTCGTTACACCTTGCGATGGCCTTACTTTCGCCCGATGGCGGGCGGTTATTCAGCGCGATCTGCGTGCTACAAGACACGGCGACCACACCTGGCCCGCAGACCGAGCTACCCGTCGACCTCGAGCCATCTACCCAGGCGATCTACGGCCGAGCCCCGCTTTTCCACGGCCCTTCGTTTCATGTCCTGAAGACAATCGCCACCGGACAAAGCGGCCTGTTTGCAACGGTCGGAGGCGTGCACGATCGCGGATGGCAACCCGAACTCGGGCCGAAAGCCTGGAGGATCGATCCCGCGATGATCGATGCCGGGTTGCAAATGGCGCTGTTGTGGACGCACCAACAACTGCACGGAAACGCACTACCGACGGGGCTTGAAGCCGTGCTCATCCACCGCGAAGGCCCCCTGCTCGATTCCGCCTGCGCGTTCCTGCGCCACCGAGAGGCCTCCGGTGTTCGCTGTGTTGCGGATGTCTATTTTCTGGACGCCGATCGGCAACTCATTCTCGAACTGCGCGGCGTTGAAACGCATGTATTGCCAGGCGACAGCACGACCGAATCGGTTCACGCGCTTGCCGTCGTCTAGGAACCCATGTCGTTTTCGCCCATCGCTGTTGTTGGTCGCGCCTGTGTGTTACCCGGAGCACTTTCGCCCGAAGCACTTTGGCAACTGGTTGCCAAAGGCCAGGTCGTCACCGGCACGACGCCTGCTGGCCGATGGGGAATCCGCGATGAGCTGATTCTGGCCACTTCTGCAAATCAAACCCACGATCGATCGCTTGGCAAGATCGGTGGCTACGTATCGGGGTTCGAGCAAGTCTTTGACCCGAACGGTTTTGCACTTTCATCGAACTTCATTGAAACCCTCGATCCCCTCTTTCACTGGTTGCTTTATTGCGGCCGCCTCGCGTTGCAGGAATCGCTGTTCAACGGCAAGCGTGAGCGTGTCGGTGCCATTGTCGGCAATCTGTCCTACCCATCCCCGTCCCTGTCGCGTTTCGCCGAGCGCACCTGGTTTGAGGCTCAACTCAACGGAGCGGCTCTGGCCCAAACGCTCGGACTGCCTGTGGTTTCGCCACACAACCGCTTCATGTCGGGGTTGCCGGCGCACCTGCTCGCGAAGGCGCTGGGACTGGGACAAGGTGCGTTTGCGCTGGATGCCGCCTGTGCCTCGTCGCTATATGCCATAAAGTTTGCATGTGATGCGCTTGCCGATGGACGCGCCGACTTGATGTTGGCGGGTGCTGTGAATCGCGCGGACGATCTCTTCATTCACGCAGGATTCACGGCGCTCGGAGCCTTGAGCCCGACGGGCCGCACGCGCCCATTTCACGAAAATGCCGACGGACTGATTCCGGCTGAAGGCGCGGCTATCTTGGCGCTTGCTCGGTTGGAAGACGCAGAGCGAGATGGACTCCCCGTACTGGGTGTCATCCGCGGGATTGGACTCAGCAACGACGGTCGTGGTCGTGGCTTGCTGGTTCCCTCGCAACCGGGTCAGGTGCGCGCATTGCGTTCGGCCTATGCCAACGCTGGCATGACGCCGGAACAGATTTCGTACGTCGAATGCCACGCAACAGGAACAATCGTCGGCGATGCAATTGAGATCGCCACGCTGTCCGAGGTTTTTGCGAACACCTCGAATGACCTGCCGATCGGCTCACTCAAGGCGAACATGGGGCATCTCATCACAGCCGCGGGTGCCGCAGGCCTTATCAAGGTGCTGAGTGCTTTTGCCGAGGGCATTCGACCCGCCACGCCGTCACTGGACGTACCGTCGCACACACTGATGAATGCGCCGGTCAAGGTGTTGACCCAAAACCTACCCTGGACGGACTCCAAGGGATTGCGGACTGCGGGTGTAAGCGCCTTTGGCTTCGGGGGAAACAACGCACACCTCATCATTCAAGAACCGCCGCCTCTTCGGGCGCCAGTCTCGCTTGCGGTACCGGCGACGTTTCACAGCCAAGTGCCGATCGCTATCGTGGCAATGGGAGCCCGTGTTGCGGATGGTAGCAATGTGGCCGACTTTGCCGAGGCTTTGTTCACGGGCAATTCCTGCATTAACCACGGCAGCGGAGCGGCCCGGGAAGTCGCGGTATCCATGTCTGGGTTGCGTTTTCCACCGAGGGATCTGGAAGAGACCTTACCGCAACAGCTGATGGTGTTTGCAGCGGCGCGAGAGGCCGTGGAGAACTTGCAGACTCTGCCGAGTCTACGCACGGGGGTGTTCATCGGAATGCAATGCGATGCCGAGATAGCGCGACACGGGGCGCGATGGCGCAGTGCCGAGTGGGGCGAACGATTACAAGCAGGCGACCCATGGGTCGCGGCCATGCGCGAATCCTTCGTGCCTCTTTTGGGTTCAGCGGGCGTTCTCGGCGCAATGCCCAACATTCCAGCCAATCGACTGAGTAGCCAACTGGATCTTGGCGGACCCAGCTTCACAGTATCGGCCGAAGAGCTGTCGGGCATCCGCGCATTGCAGATCGCGGAACACGCGCTGATTCGTCGCGAGATCGATGCTGCCATTGTGGGCGCGGTCGATCTGAGCGCAGAGTCCGTACAAAAGGCGGCATCAATCATACTCGGCGCCCACCGACAAATTGCAGGAGATGCCGCCATCGTCCTTGTGCTCAAGCGTCTCGACGACGCGCAGGCAGCGGGCGACGAAGTGCTTTGCGTGCTCAACGCCGACCTGCCTGCAGCGGAAAGCGTCACATTGCGATTCGGCGACGGCCCCGACGCCTTCGCTTTACATCCCCAGTTCGGACATGCCCACGCCGCATCGGGGTTGCTGCACGTTGCCGCGGCTGTGTTGTCGTGTTCGCACGGCGTTGCACCCGGCGCACTGTCGCAACCAGGCGGCAACACGACCCAGTCGAAGCGCTGGACCGAAACAGCGGCGCGCCAGGCCGAGGTAACCATTGCAGCTTTGGGTGACCAAGTCGCGACTGTGCGGGTTTCATCCGCCCATCGAGTGGCGCCCCTACCACAAAATGCGACCGAGCTCGACAGCAGGCTACAGGATCTGCAAAGCAAGGCGCATCGTCCTGAAGCACCCGTATTCGTATTACCTGCCCATCGGTCGCAGCCGACCATTCCCGACGTTCCGAAAAAAGCGGTGACGTTCGTGATGCCGACTGCGCCGTTGCTGCCCACGACGCCCGCTGCTGTCACGAACACCAAGGCGAGCGCAAGAACCGCAATGCCATCGGGAAGTTTACCGTCACTCGCCGACCACGGCTTCGCGTATCGGCAACAGGTTGCGCAACTTCATCAGGTATATCTGTCGCAACAGGCGGCGGTTCACGGGCAGTTTCTCGCGCTTCGACAAAAAGCGCTGGGGGCCTTGCTAGGTCACGCAACTACCCAGGCCCCGCCGAAATCCCGTGGATCCGTCGGTCCGTCTTTTTCCCGACGCGATCTGGAAATCCACGCGCGTGGTCGCATTTCGGAAATCTTTGGCCCGGCGTTCGCTGAACAAGATGGTCACACCCTTCAGGTGCGCATGCCCGAACCGCCACTGCTGCTGGCGGATAGGGTCGTCGGAATGGAAGCCATCCCGGGCTCAATGGGAACTGGGACAGTCTGGACCGAAACCGATGTGCACGCAGACAGCTGGTTTTTGAACCGTGGCTTCATGCCTGCCGGGATCATGATCGAAGCCGGACAAGCCGATCTTTTCTTAATTTCGTATCTCGGGATCGACGCCTTGAACAAGGGCCAGCGCGCCTACCGCTTGCTCGGCTGCGAACTAACGTATCACGGAAGTCTTCCCAAACCGGGCGATACCTTGCGCTACGCTATCACGGTTGATAGCCACGCGAGCCAGGGCGACACCCGTCTGTTTTTCTTTCACTACGATTGCAAGGTCGGCGATCGCAACGTTCTCACCGTCCGAAAGGGTCAGGCTGGATTCTTCAGCAAGGCGGAACTTGACGACTCGGCGGGGGTCTTGTGGAAACCGGAGGAGCAAAAGATTTGCGACAATCCGCGTCTGGATCCACCGGTCGTACCCTGCCCACCGCGCAGCTTTTCGACCGAACAAGTCCGGGCGTTTGCCGACGGGAAACCGTACGACTGTTTTGGCTCCGGGTTTGAGCTGAGTCAAACACACACCCGATCACCCGCGATCCAGAACGACAAGATGTTGTTGGTCGGACACATCGGGGCTTTCGATCCGAAAGGTGGCCCCTGGGGTCGCGGTTATCTGAAAGCCGTCACGCCAATCACGTCCGACGATTGGTTCTTCAAAGGTCACTTCAAAAACGATCCATGCATGCCCGGCACATTGATGTTCGAGGGCTGTCTGCAAGCGATGGCATTCTACCTTGCAGCGATGGGCTACACACTCGCGCGCGACGGATGGCGTTTCGAGCCCGTGCCCGACGAGGCCTATCAATTGCAGTGCCGGGGCCAGGTCGTGCCTTCATCAAAGGAGCTCGTGTGCGAACTTTTCGTCGAAGAGGTCCTCGATGGAGCGAACCCGACGCTGTATGCAGACCTACTCGGTACGGTGGATGGCCTGAAGGCGTTTCATGCGCGACGCGTGGGGTTGCGCCTTGTACCCGACTGGCCGCTCTCCGATCGGGCCCTTGCTCGCGTGAATGAACCCGCGCCACCCGCAATCGACGGATTCACCTTCGATCATGCCTCGTTGATGGCCTGCGCGTGGGGCCGACCATCGGACGCCTTCGGCCCGATGTACAAGGTCTTCGACGGCCAACGCAGAGTCGCTCGGCTGCCGGGACCGCCCTACCATTTCATGACACGCGTCGTACGAATCGACGGCAAGCTGGGCGTGTGTCAACCCGGCGGGACCATCGAGATTGAGTACGACGTACCCGAAGAAGCCTGGTACTTCGATGAGAACGGCCAGCGCACCATGCCGTATTGCGTATTGCTTGAAGCCGTGTTGCAACCTTGCGGCTGGCTCG
>JAYUPZ010000524.1:0-3027 GCA_043759805.1 Myxococcales bacterium
CGACGGGGATGAAACGCTACCCAACTGAGTGTGCTACGAAGCTGGTCGCGCGCGAACCTTGACCTTGCCGTCTTCGATGGACACATCGAGCGTGGCCCGATCCACTTTGTGTTCGCGCAACACCTGCTCGATCTGAGGTCGTAACTTTTGTTTCAGGTCGTCGATGCCGCGCAGGGGTCGAGAATCCCCCGTCGCTGCGCGCGCCTTGCGATAGTTTTCGTAAAACGATTCGAGTTCCCTGTCCGAGATTCCCCGAATCACATTCACGTCCGGCGTCGGCGCAACGTTGGCGGATGGGGCAGGAACGGGCGCCACTGCGGAAGACGACGGCTTCGCGTTGCGGATGCTCGAGGCCCTGCGTTGCTCGGCCATGCGGTTCTGGCGCTCGACAAAGACCTTGGCGCGGGTCGTCGGTATGCCCATCGCGAGGGCCTGCTCGATCGTCATGTCGGCGCCCGCCTCGGCCAGTGTGCGCTGGGTTCGGGCCACGTCGCGACGATAGGTTCCGCTTTCAATCGCCCTCATCGTTCGGTTCCAGTACGCGAGATAAGTCACCCACTTCTGGTTCAAGGTTTGAAACTTGAAGCGCTGGGTGGCCTTTCCGATGTTGATTTGCTGGGTTTCCAGCATAAGCCGGTTCATTTCGCGTCGGGCCACCATCGGCGCCTGCTTCTCGATGCCCATGAAATAATTTTCATACAGGGCCCGGAGGCGGTCGAACTTGCGGACCAGTTGCTCAAGGTGCGCCTCTAGCGCCTCATGGTCGTTTTCGAGCGGGTTGACCTTCTTTATCGCCACGACCCTTGGATTCTACCACCTGTTGACGCAGCCGACCGAAACCAATCGGAGCCACCTCGCTCGGGCATTGTGCGCTACCCTCCATCCTCAAGATCACCCGTGCTCACCCCCCCTTTCTCCGTCGCTTTTTGCATCCTCGTGCTGGCCACGGCGACAAGTGCCGGCTGCGCCTCGGAGGACGAAATCGTTTCGGCGCGCGCGAATTTGTATCTGCGAGCGGGCGCGGTTTCGCCGGCGCTTGCGATGTTGCGGGCGCGAGCGCGAACCAGCACCGAAAGCAGCCTTCAGGTTCAGCTCGGACAGACCCTGCTGCGCGCGCAACGCTTCAGCGAAGCCGAGTCGCAACTGCAGCACGCCTTGCCGGGTGCCCGCGCCGAGATCCCACGGGGTGAGATCGAACGCAGCCTCGCGCAGATTGCCGCACGAACGGGTCGGACCGGGCAAGCCGAGGCGATGCTTTTTATTCGTAGCACGCGCGTTCCTGCCGACGACGACGCCCACATGGCACTTGGGATCTTGCGGCAATTTCGCGGCGACCCGACCACCGCGCGCCTCCACTTCGAGTCGGTCTTGCAACACGATCCCACGCACCCCGCCGCGCTTTACAACCTCGGCCGAACGCTGCTTTTCGCGGGCGACAGGCAAAACGCGCAACGACACTTTCAATCCCTCGCGCAACGATTTCCCAAAAAGCCCTACGGTGCTTATGGGCTTGCGCTTGTGGCCTGGCGTTCGGGGGATGAGGCGCAGGCGTGTCGCGCGCTTGAAAAAGCCAGAGCCCTCGGACTTAACTCGGCCGTGCGGGTGCGCAAGGACAGTGCGCTCGGCGACAAACAACCCCGATGCCTCGCATCCCTTTGGGGGAATTCATGAGTCTTGGATTTTGGGTTGCGGCGGCGGTGGGACTGCTTGGCGTTCTCATCATGGTGCACGAGCTCGGCCACTACTTCGTCGCGCGTCTGTTTGGCGTCAAGGTGTTGCGCATCTCACTCGGCTTTGGTCCAAAAATATTTGAGTTCACAGCCGGTGCGACGGAATACCGCCTGTCGATCATTCCGCTTGGTGGCTACGTGCGGTTGCTGGGTGAAGATCCCAGCGAACTTGTTGCGGAGGCCGATATCGAGCACACCCTGTTCTCGAAGCCACTCTGGCAACGGTACATGATCGTCGTGGCCGGGCCTGCGTTCAACCTGATCTTGCCGGTCTTCATCTACCTCTTTCACTTCCTCGGGCATTCAACCGTATTACCCCCAACCATCGGAACGGTGTTGCCGGGACTCCCGGCCGACGAATCTGGATTTCGGCCGGGGGACCACGTCGAAACCGTGGATGGAGAACCGATCTCGTCGTGGGAGGAATTGGAGACCATCATCGCAGAGAATCCCGATCGCTCGTTGCGACTTCAGATCTTGCGGGGAACCCACCGGGAAGAGCGCGATTTGCGACCCAATCGCCTCGAGCGCCGCGGCTTTTTCACCTTCTCCGAGACCGTCGGCTGGGTCGGCATCTCACCTCGGTTTCACCTCCCCGAAGCGGGCATCCTTGATCCCACGTCCGCTGCAGCACAGGCGGGGCTGAAGACCTTTGATCTCGTGACCTCCGTGAACGGGCAGCCGGTCACGTATTGGGATGAGCTTGAACGGGCGGTCCGTCGCGCGGGAGCCTCTCCCCTGCGCCTAACCTACGTGCGGGGCGCGCAGTCGGTTTATCCCTTCGCCCATGTGAGCTTGCAGCAACCTGGCACGGCGGTGCTGGTGCCACGACCCATCTTCGACGAGGCGGGGGGCCGCCACTACGAGACGGGATTGTTGTCGTCGGAGCGCTTTGTCTTTTCGGTCGAGCCCGGAAGCCCGGCTGATCGCATCGGCATCCGACACGGCGATCGCTTGCTGGCACTAAACGGCAAACCAATCTTGCACTGGGCCGAGCTACAGCAAACCATGGCGAGCGCCGCCGATCGCACCTTCCACATCACCTGGGTGTCGCCGGGTGGGGTAGAGCACGAAGCGGATTTCAAACAAGATGTAATCGGTCCCGTTGATGCGCTCGCTCAGGGAGACGACCGTTTGCTATTCGGAGCTGAGAGCCGCCACGCGTGGCGAACGGCACCCACGGTTCCAATTCGATATCGATTCGTTTACGCATTTGAACATGCCATTGTGCGCACGGGCAGCCTCATTGGCGCCATGACGCGCGGCTTTATCGATCTGGTGCGCGCGCGCGTTCCGC
>JAYUPZ010000525.1:0-3027 GCA_043759805.1 Myxococcales bacterium
GTCGGACTGATAAAAGAGTAAAACCTGTTACCTGTGTCCCCGGTTTAGGTGTTACCCATCTGCCCGGTCTAAACGTGCACCGATGTCCCGACCTGTACACTGTTCAACTGCTCGATCCGGCCCGCCCATCCCCACCGATGCGGCCGGGGCGAATCGCGCGACACGACTACGAAAATGTACGTCGAAATACGGCGAACATCTTTTGCATCGTGGAACCCCCCTGACGGGAAAACGGCTGACCTTCGCGTCGAAAAATCGAACCGGCGTGGCCTTCGCGCACGCCCTCAAGCGAATCGCCCGGAGGTACAAAGGTGCGGCGAAGATCCACTTGGTTCTCGACAACCTAAGCACCCACACTGAGATATCCCTGACGGTCGCATTTGGTCAAAGTGCAGGTGTTCGCCTGTGGGCGACGTTTCGAGATTCGGTTCACGCCAGCTGGCTCAATGCCGCCGAGATGGAGGCCCGTCTCGTATCACGCGAGTGCCTCGGAGTTCGCAAGCTGGGAGACCTCGAATCCCTTCGCCACGAGGTTTCACAATGGCGCGTACGCATCGAAAAATCCCGCGGCACTATCAACTCGCGGTTCACTGTAAAGGATGCGCGCCGCATCTTTCGCTACGACGGACTCATCACGTCACGGTCGCAGCAGCACTAGTTCCAGTTCTCGGGCAACGGTGGCCAGTTCGCAGGATTTCCAACATATTTGAGAGACGGAGCGTTTGCGTCTGGGACCAACCCCAGCGATATCTCGGAAATGCTGAGCGGCTCAAGTTCCCCACTGCGCTGGTAACGAAGAATTTGATACGTGGCGTTGACGGTGCCCCGTTCCGAGTCTTTGTACAATTGGACCATCCCAGACAACCAAGGGGCACCGGCGAGGTATTCTGTGTTCTCAAGGCGTCCCCCTTCCCATCTCCTCAGGTACACAGAGACACCGCTGTCTTCGTCTTCGAGCGAGTAGCTTCTCACAGTCGTCAGGCCCCGATCAATCGCATCGAGATCGCTGATCGGCACCGAAACTCGGTAAAACGGGTGCTCGTAGTCCAGAGATGGGATCTTGCCGTCAAGGACCAAATCTCGCACACCACGGCCATTGTATATCTCTCCGGTGTTAGATCTCACGACGATGGCAGAGGTATCCGTGGACAGGTCAGAATGATCGCCTCCACATGACACATATACGCACGTGAGACCCACAAACGAAACAGCGAGAATTGATTGTCGCAAGAATCGTCCAGGATACATCTTAGGAAGATAACACGGTTGCGTTTAGGTAGCAACATGCGGGGTCACACCGTCCGAAATGCTACGCATCGACCGCCCGCAGACCCTTTTGGGTCCTGTGGCGGATGTACAAGCGAAGCCTCAATTGTCGCAGGCGTATTGGTTCGAGCCCAGCGCAAAGCAGCCCGTGTCTGAGTTGATTGAATTGCCGTTGACTTGCGTCCAAATTTCGGCTTCAAACGAAGTGTTCCAGCTTAGTGAGTAAATGCTGACGGTCCGGAATGCGGTTGCTTTCCAGGTGTTCGACCAGCTCTGACCGTGTGGCGTGCAGGTGTCGACGTAGTACCCAGCCCCCACAATGTTGGTATAGGAGCTGCCGCAGACTGGGGTTTGGTACGTTTTGATTGAGTAATACATCCCCATGTCGTCCCCGCAGTCGTTCGTGGCTTTGTCCTCCAGGAGCGTGTTGACGTTCACGTGGAATACTCCGCTGGACAGGTATCCTATCTCCGATCCCCAATCATGTTTCAGCTCGTCGCCGCCGTCTCCGTATGCGTTCGCGTAGCCACTGTCGCTTCCGTCGTTGAGTCGGTAGCGTGCTTCGCCTACCGGTACAAATTGGTTCCTGACATCGAAGCATTCTGCGTATGCCGACGCCGCCACGGTGGAAAATACCAACGCCATGGCTAGAACTGCGAAGAGTGTCTTGTTCATTGTCGTGTGCTCCAATCGGTTCGTTGCGGAATGTTTTGCTGGTTTATTCCCAATCTCCGGGCACCGGGGGCCATTTGTCCGGAGGGCCAACATACTTGAGAGATGGCTTGTGTTCGTCCGGTCCCAGACCGGTTGAATAGATGTTCTCGCCGATCGCGTCGGGACCGCCTTGTTGTTTTAGGCGCGAATATTGAATGATCTCATACGACGCCATCGGTCGCCCGGCCGCTTCTCCCTTTCTGTCAGACCATATCTGGACGACACCAGTGACCCAAGGATCGCCTGGGGTGAAACGAACGGTTTTAAGTGCGCCTTGCCTGTCGTAGAGACGACGCACTATTGAAATCGGCGATGCCTTGTCTTCCATTGAGAACGATTTGATCTGCACGTCGCGATCTTGAGAAAGGACTTCCTCAACCACCTCGTCTGGAACTGTGATTTTGTGAAATGGAAAGGGGTGGCTGTCTTCGTTGATGTACCCGTTGTTCGACATTGTTTGGGCAATGTTGCGTCCCATGAACACGTCGTACTTTCCGTCTGCGCGTTGCAATGCGTACCCATGTTCGCCGACAGGACCAGAATGGTCGCCCTTGCAGCCTGGCGATAGGACGAGAGCGAAAAATACAAAGAGGGGTTTGGTCCGTTTAAACATGGAGGTTCCTTTCGGTTGAGTGTCTTCCGCGGCGGTGTGTTGCTGTTTTGGGTGGGTATGTTCCGGTTTGCCCTGGCTGGAAGCAGACTCCAAGGGTGAATAGCCCGAATTTGCAACATGGGTCAACACAAATCGGAGCACGTGAAGATCACGAATGGCAAGCCCGGGTTAAAAGTCGTTCAAGAAATTTTCCAAAAATCGGATGCCCGTTTTGCGTAAGTAAGATCTTGTGCAAATCGAACTCGCTTGCGGAGCTCTACCCGTTGGTTGCAGCCGAGTGGCATCCGAAGCACAACGGTAAGACGACACCGCGCGATGTTTTGGGTGGTTCGTCTCAGAAGTTTTGGTGGACGTGCCGACGAAAACACGTGTGGAGGGCGATGATATGTGCTCGCACCCGGCGGGGACAGGGTTGTCGAAAATGCGCGATCATC
>JAYUPZ010000526.1:0-6369 GCA_043759805.1 Myxococcales bacterium
CGTGGCTATCTCGTTGCCGACCGTCATTTTCCTCGCGTGGTTTTACGTTGGATTCAAGGACTATCTCTGGATTACCACGCCGCCTGCGAATGCGACCGACGTGTACGTCACTGGAAAAAAGTGGATGTGGCACTTCGCGCATCCCGACGGTCCGAACGAAAATGCGGTGTTGCATGTGCCTGCGAACCGCCCCATTCGCTTGCTCATGACGAGCCGCGATGTCATCCACTCGTTCTTCGTTCCGGACTTCCGCGTCAAGCAAGACGTGGTCCCCGGCCGTTACACCGAACTATGGTTCGAGGCCACCAAGGTGGGTCGGTTCCCCGTGATGTGTACCGAGTTCTGCGGAACCTGGCACTCACAGATGTTGGCCGAAGTTGTGGTGTTGGCTCCAGCCGATTACGACGCCTGGCTCGCCAAACAACGGGCGGGTCGCTCGGATCGCATCGACTCGAGCAGTACGACCGGATCGTCGACCGAGTTCCGAAACGATCTCGTGAGTTACGGCAAGCGTGTTGCGGCTGCGCAAGGCTGCTTCAAGTGTCACAGCACCGACGGCGAACAACACATCGGCCCGACCTGGACCGATCTCTACATGCGCAAAACGTTGTTGCTTTCAGGCGAGACCATCACCGCGGAAGAGGGTTACCTCACCGAATCGATGATGGATCCGTACGCCAAGGTGGTGAAGGGATACCAGCAGGTGATGCCGTCGTATCGCGGCAAGTTGACGGCGCCCGAGGCCGCAGCTCTGGTTGAGTTCATCAAATCGCTCCGGACCGACCGTCTGGACAACTTGGAATCGAAGGAGCCGGTCTATGGACCCGTCCAGCCGTCCACAATCAACTGACGCCATCGTGGCAGACGCACCGTTGCAACTGCCTGCGATCTCATACCTCAACCAGACCCGCGGTCTGAAATCCTGGCTATACACGCTGGATCACAAGCGCATTGCGCTGATGTATCTGGTGCTGACGCTCCTAGGCTTCTTGCTCGGCGGCATTCTGGCGATGGGTGTTCGCATCGAGCACTTGACGCCCGATCAGACCATCATGGGCGCCAATACGTACAACCGTACGTTCACCCTGCATGCCGTGGCCATGATCTTCTTGTTCATGATTCCGGCCATTCCCGGGATCTTCGGCAACTTCATGTTGCCCCTCATGTTGGGAGCCAAGGACGTGGCGTTTCCACGCCTCAACTTGTTGTCAGTCTACGTCTACATTGTTGGCGCAGCGCTTCTGGTCACCAGCATGGCCACCGGGGGTGTTGATACAGGTTGGACCTTTTACGCACCCTACAGTCTCAGCACTCCCGCCGAGTTGTTTCCTGCGTTGATGGGTGTGTTCATCATCGGCTTCTCGTCGATTTTGACCGGCCTTAATTTCATTGTGACGATTCACACGATGCGCCCCCGGGGCATGACCTGGATGCGGATGCCGCTTTTCGTGTGGGCCGCCTACGCAACGAGCGTCATACAGATCCTGGCAACGCCTGTCATCGGCTTGACTGCATTCATCACGGGCATCGAGCGCGTGTTTGGCTTCGGCTTCTTCGACCCTGCCAAGGGTGGCGATCCGATCCTGTTCCAGCACATGTTCTGGTTCTACTCGCACCCAGCCGTCTACATCATGATCCTGCCCGCGATGGGCGTTATCAGCGAGGCCGTCGCAACCTTCTCGCGCAAGAACGTCTTCGGCTACAGCATGGTGGCGTATTCGTCGCTCGGCATTGCCTTCGTCGGCTTCTTCGCTTGGGGCCACCACCTGTTCATGTCGGGACAGTCCCCCATGGACGCGGGCGCTTTCGGCATCGTGTCCATGCTGGTCGGCGTGTTCACCGCCATCAAGGTGTTCAACTGGATCGGAACGCTCTATCGAGGTTCGATCAGCCTAAAAACACCGTTTCTTTACGTGTGTGGCTTCCTCTACTTCATCGTCTTTGGCGGCATGACGGGTATCGTCTTCTCGACAGTTTCGCTCGATGTGTTCTGGCACGACACCCTTTTCGTCGTCGCCCACTTCCATTACATCATGGTTGGTGCAACGTTGATGGGCTTCCTCGCAGCGTTGCATTACTGGTTTCCAAAGATGTTCGGGCGCATGTACCACGAAGGATGGGGCATGGTTTCGGCTGCCTTCATCATCGTGGGGCTTTCGACGACCTTCATCCCAATGTTCTTGCTCGGCAACATGGGCGCGCCCCGGCGTTATTATATGTACGCCGCCGATGGGCAAGCGTTGAACGTGGCAGCGACAGCGGGCTCAGTCATGACGGCAATGGGCTTTGTCATCATCGCCATCTATCTCATCTACGCCATCAAGAATGGTCGCGTGGCCGGAGACAATCCATGGGGTGCCTCGGGCCTCGAATGGAAGACCTCATCGCCGCCTCCGACTGAAAACTTCCACACGACACCCGTCGTGGATGAAGATCCGTATACCTACCGCAAGAAAGGTGAGGAGGCTGAGCATGTCATCATCTGAAGCCCACCCCACGACGGGTCCGAACGCCTATCTGGCCCACCACTTCGAGGACATCGCCACTCAGAATTACGCCGTGCGCCTCGGCATGTGGCTGTTCCTGGGAACCGAAGTTCTGTTGTTTGCCGGCTTGTTCCTTGGCTACACCGTCTACCGATGGATGTACCCGGAGACTTTCCAGGCAGCAGCCAAGCTTCTCGACCTGAACATGGGAACCCTGAACACAGTGGTGCTCATTTCCAGTTCGTTCACAGTGGCCTGGGCGTATCACGCCATCAAGGTCAACGAGATCAAAAAAGGTGTGGGACTTTTGATCTTCACGATCATTTGCGCCTTCGGATTTCTTTTCATCAAGTACGGCGAGTACACCCACAAGTTCCATGTGGGCCTCTTGCCCGGCAAGTGGTACGAATACACCGGAGAGGGCGCACCGCCCGGACCCGCGAACATTTTCTTCGCCATCTACTTCATGACGACGGGCCTGCACGCGCTTCACGTCATCATTGGCATGACGGTACTGATCTTCATCCTGGTTCGCACGCTGAAGGGCCGTTACCACAAAGACAACTACGTCGGGGTCGAGCTCGGAGCCCTCTACTGGCACTTGGTCGACCTGGTGTGGATCTTCCTATTTCCACTTCTGTATCTCATCTGACGCAAAGGTGACCGCTGTGGCGCAAGATCACGCAAAGAACCATTCTGAACACGCCGCCCACGGCGAGCACGAGAACCACGGCATCAAGCGTTACGTGCTGATTTACCTGATTCT
The DNA here is from genome assembly GCA_043759805.1 of Myxococcales bacterium. GTDB lineage: Bacteria > Myxococcota_A > Polyangia > Fen-1088 > Fen-1088 > JAWXBF01. The sequence continues at coordinate 3,253 of JAYUPZ010000526.1, forward strand.
GCTCGCCTTCACGGGATTGACCTACGTGACGGGCAAGATGGACCTGGGCGATTTCAACATCGTCTTGGCGATGGCGATAGCGACGACCAAGGCGACGCTTGTCGTGTTGTTCTTCATGCACCTCTGGGACGAGGGCAACATCAACCGGCTTGTCTTCGTGCTGTCCGTGTTTTTCGCGATTCTGCTCATTGTCGGCGTATTCGGCGACTTGATCTTCCGCGTGCCAGTGACCTTGCCGCCGGGCATGCAGCGCCCGTAACGCGAAACGGCAGCTGCCGCCCGCGTCACCGACCAGCGCACTTTGTAAACGAGGTGCAACGCCGACGTTGCGCTCACGTGGTTGCCCTCGGTGGTAAGGTCGTCAACCGGCGCGGACGCAGATGAATAATATTGGCTGCGTCCAAGCGTAGCACGTTGTGTTGTCGGCTAATTTCGAGGATTAAATGAACATTCAAAGCATAAAACAAACACGCGTCGGCATGATTGCCTTCGCGCTCATCGTCGCGTGTGGCAGTCCTTCATCCCGTAACAATCGAGAACCGGGCAACGGTTCGGGCGGGCAGGGGGGGGACGGCGACGGATTCGTCTCGACCGGGGGAAAAAGATCCGGAGGATCTGGTGGTACGAATACCGGTGGCACCAAAGGGTCTGGGCTGACAGCAAGCGGTGGAATGGGAGGTGTGGTTGCGACGGGAGGTGTGGTTGCGACGGGAGGCGTGGTTGCGACGGGAGGTGTGGTAGCCACGGGAGGAATGGTAGCCACGGGAGGAATGGTTGCCACAGGAGGCATGGTTGCCACAGGAGGCATGGTGGCCACGGGCGGGATGGGAGGGGCAGCGTCCGTTGGGATGGTGTCTGACGGACTCGTTGCCTATTGGAACCTGGACGAGGGCAGTGCCATCGTCGCCGCGGATTCCAGAGGCGATTTGGACGCGACGCTCGCAGGCGGTGTGGTTTGGCAGAACAGCGGATTACCGGTGTTGGGCTTTGGAAACAAGTCAGCCCTGCAATTCAACGGCGTCGATGGCCGTGCGGATACTGCGGCTGACTTGAGCACCGTGCTCGGTGGCACCGCAACGTTGTCAGTCTGGATCAAGACCGCAGTGACCTGTCCCAACGGGGAGGCCTGGAACTGTCCAGGGATCACGGGTGTCGAAGAACAAGGCGCCAGCAACGATATTTTTTTCGGGACGTTGCTATCCGATGGCAGCGTCGGTTTTCGCGTCGGCGACAGCGTGCAGATCGCGACCGCGCCCATCAACAACGATGGATGGCATCATCTGGCGTTTCCCCGTGACGCGACTTCAGGTGCGATAGCCGTTTACCTGGACGGTGTGCTCGCGCAAGAAGGCGTGGGTGATTCGACCGCCATCACCACGATGTTTTCCAGTTTTGGTTATCTTTCGAGTTCCTCAAACCCGTTTCTCGCGGCATCACTGGACGATATCCGCATCTACAATCGGATTCTCACTGCGGGAGAAATCCTGTTGTTGGCAATGGGGATGTAGCCGAGGTTTGTTTAGAACTGTATGCCGAGGAACAATCGCAGCGTCTGCGCGTTCAAGGCGTCTTCGTTGCGATCCCAGAGGCCATCGCCGGCTGGATTGCCCGGGCGATCGAGCGCATCGAATGGCCACAACACGGCCCAGGTCACGCCCGCGTAGAATCCGTCGGCCGGATTTCGGTAAGTCACACCGAGATTCATTTCAACACCGTAGGATGTTGCGTTGCCCGGGGTGGAAACGTTCTCCATGGCCATGCTGTAGATTCCCGAAGCGACGATGCCAATTTGACGGGTCTCGGCAAGGCTCAGCCAATAAGCAAGCTGTGGTTTGAAGTAGACTGCGTTCGACACGGTCCCATAGATCCGTCGGAACAGGATCTGATCGACGTGGTATTCGGGTGAGAACTTGAAGTCTGCGATGGTGCTGTCGCCTGCCGGTTGTTTCACCGTCTTCCAGCGATGGTTGAGATACGTTTTATCGTTCTCAGCTTGATCGCCGGTGGCGCCGCCCGTCTCAAAGCCGACAAAAAAGGTGTCTTTGAAGAGCGCAAGATCGCTTGCCAATACCCACCCGGCTTGGCGCAAGCTGAGCGCACGGTTGGCGTTATCTTCGGTTAGCGGGCGGCCGTTGCCGATTTCACCCAGGACTGCGGCAGCCTCGAACTCAACAGTCAGTGCGCGCCAGCCAAGCTTGAACCAAACATCGGGAATGAAGACCTTGGCGTTCACGTTGGTGAAATAAGATGTCGGGTTCCCTGCCAGATCATCGCGTGAAAGTGCCGACCCTTCACCGGATCGCGGCATATCGTCCATGGGGTAAAGCGCCGCGCCGAGCTTGCGATAAACCAGCTGAAACCCATAGTTCACCGCAAACTCGCCCATCGCGGCCTGCGTGCGGAAGTGTTCGGGATCGTCGGTTTTTGCAATCGATCCGACCCATTGCATGGTGTCGTCGTTCTGCGAAAGATCGATAGGCGGTCCGTTCAGATCGCGCAAACCGATATCGGTTTGGCTCCAGTTTCGTCCACCGGCGCCAAAATCCCATCCGAGGTTCACGCGGTGTCCGTAGACCTGTGTCATCACCATCAAGCGATCCACGGTCGTGCCGCCGTCGCAATCGACACACTGGCCTGCGTTGAAAAACATGCCGCGGCCCCAGTGCCAGGGCATACGACCGAACATCAGTGTTCCGAACTCGGTGTCGACCTCGCCCCAGGCGCGTTTGGCGCGCACCGAAGAAACGTATCCATTGGCACCGACCTCGGGTGGATTCTGCGTGTTGGATAGGCTGTCGTGAGCGGCAAGGTTGTTGCTGCCTCCGAGGCGATCGATGCGCACCAGTGAATCGGGGGTGGATCCGAGCACAAGGTTGTCGAGTACGTCGATCTGCGATCGAACACGAACCTGTTCGGTGATGTTTATGGTGGGTTCGAGGCGAAGACGAAGGTTCGCGTCGGCGAGGTACTTCTCCTTGCAGGGTCCCAGGTGAATGTTGCAATCCAGTGCGGTTGGGAAGGGTGGCGTACCGTCGGAAGAATCCGTGTCGTCCACATAGCCCTGTCCCATGTCGAGCTGACGGAAGAACTGGCTGCGAAAGCGGAACAAGCCGTTGA
>JAYUPZ010000527.1:0-3017 GCA_043759805.1 Myxococcales bacterium
TCGATCCAGGTCTCCCTGGGTACGTCGCCGTGGCACATCCCGGGGCAGGACAAAAGTTGCCGATCGAGGGCGATCCGCGCAAAATTTGGAGCCGCGTCTTCGCTGGGTTTACGCCTCCCGATTCAGGCCCGCCGACGGTTGTGGACAATACAAACAAGCGTCAGAAAAGCATTCTCGACTTTGTCCGTGGTGAGGTCGCTGCAATTTCTCCGCGTCTTTCCAATGCCGATCGCATCAAACTCGATGCACATGCCTCTGGGATCCGTGATCTTGAGATTCGACTCGGGCTCGGAAATAGTTCCGTGGGAGTCGGTGCTGGTGCCAGTGTCGGGTGTGTAAAGACAACTCAGCCGGTTGCTGGTGGTACATTTGCTGCGCACACCGATACGATGGTTCGCCTGGGAGCGATGATGTTGGCTTGCGATTTAACCCGGGTGGTCAGCATGCCGTTTCTTCCGTCCGAGCGGCCGGGCGCGTCGGTCTACACGGGAGAGGCTTTCGGCACCACCGACTACCACGACCTGGTGCACAAAACCTCGCCTATCAACGGATCTCTGCGGACCAACCCAGCTGCTGTGGACATGTGTAAAGCGTTTCAGATGGAATCGTCAAACGGCGTCAAAAAACTTCTCGATGTCATGGCTGCAATGCCCGACATTGATGGCAAGCGATTGCTCGATAACTCGTTGGTCTTCTGGAACAACGAACTTGCCGAGGGCGGGCATACCTCGGACAACTTGAAATGGTTGGTCGCGGGAGGGGCGAATCTGGGAGTACGCACCGGCCGTTGGTTGAAATGCAACGGTGCCCCCCACACCAATGCCTATGTCTCGATTGGTCGAGCACTTGGGCTCGATATCAATACCTTCGGTGATCCGCGCACGTGCACGGGATCGCTGAACGGATTTCTGTCTTAGGTTTGGCATCGAGGGAACAATCCCAAGTTGACGCTGACCCGTCAATCGGTGACTCCTGTTCTGAGCGATGACAACCATTCCTGCTGGTCCGGCGAAAGCACCCGACGGCCTCCGCGTCGTGATCGCCGACGATCACGCTGTCGTGCGTGAAGGCGTTGCCGCCGTTGTCGGTAATCTCCTGGGTTTTTCTGTCGTTGCGTCGGTGGAATCCGGGCTCTTGGCGCTTGAGGCTGTTTCAGCGCTTTCGCCCGACATCGTGATGCTCGATCTACATCTACCCGACATTTCTGGTCTGGAAGTGTTGCGGCGATTGCGCGCATCGGGAAGCGAAGTTGCGGTCCTCGTGATCACCAGTACCGATAGTGATCACACAGTTCGACAGGCACTTTCGCTGGGTGCACGGGGCTTCTTTGTCAAAAGTGCTGGCGCTGACGCGCTTGTCAAGGCGTTGCAAACCGTGGCGGACGGCCGACGCTATTTGTCGGTCGAGGCAAGTGAGCAACTGGTCGAACACCTTGATAGCGAGTCACTTAGCGCTCGCGAGGTCGAGGTACTACGTTTGGCCTCGCTTGGATTGACCAACGGCCAAATCGGCAAGGAGCTCGCCGTCTCCGAGCGGACGGTTAAATTCCACATCAACGCGGTTTTTCAGAAGCTCAAGGTAAGTGATCGGACTGCCGCCGTGGTGATCGCCCTGCGGCGCGGGATACTCGATCTGTGAAGTTACAGAGGAAGCTCGAATCGAGAGATTGGCAGGTGACACGCACAGAACGATCTGGCAGGCGAGTGCTCCGGTACGCACGATGACGGAACTGAACCCTGGCAACATCATCGCCGCTATCGCCGATGAGTCCGTGTGGCGGATTTCAAGATCGCCGTTTACAGCCAAAGCGACAAGATTACCCATCCAGCCATATCCGTCGTTGGGTCCGCTTGCCGTTGATGGCGAAGGTCGACTGTGGATTGGGGACCGCGATTCCTTGATGTTTCTTGGTCCCAATGATCCCGCGGCGACGCCATGGGCTTTCAACCTGGGCACCAGTGTCTTCCAGGTGAACGCCATCGTATTCGACCGCGAAGACAGTCTGTGGATTGGCACCGAAATCGGCCTGATACAAGTTTGTTTCGCACAGGTGGCCAGGCCCTCTGAAATCGAGCGCGACAGGCAAAGCCTTGGTGTCGTATTTTCCGTAACACAGGCTCGTGATGGCGCGATTTGGATGGCAACCGCAACAGGTCTATCGCGTTGGAACGGACAAAAGGTTCGTGAGTACGACAAATCCTCGGGCCTTGGGGAGCCAGACATTCGCAACGTGGTTGGCGCGACTGACGGGACCATCTGGGCGGCGGGCATGCAGTGCGCGTCGATCGTTTGCCACACGGGCACTATCGCCTTTTGTTGCAGGCCTTTGTGACGGCGACCGATCCGGTCGAATCGGAATTGACGACGCTGGAGATCAATTTACTCTCGCCCTGGTATCGTAGGACGAATACCCGCCTGACGGCCGCGGTCGTCTTGTTTGTGGTAGTTGCCTTCGTGGTTCGCGTATTGAAGAGACGAGACGAACACGTACAGGCTGCCATCCTCGCCGAACGCGCAAGGATCGCACACGAAATTCACGATGGACTTGAACAAGATCTGTCGGATCTTCGACTGCAAATCGAAGCCGCGGGACATGCGCTCGTACGCGCGCCGGAAACCGCCCGATCGAATATCGAAAGGGCCGGGGTCTTGATAGGAGACGCTTCTGCGGACCTTCGGATGGCGATCTGGAAACTCCAGCTCGATATGACCACGACCGATGAGTTGTTTCGTGCCCTGGAAAAGCGTTTGCGAAGGTTCACAGACGGCACCCATTTTTAACTTTGAGCACGTAGCCTCGGGCCGCCTCGGAACCTCAAAGTCGGCATGGCGACGCACCTCGTGGCGGTCGCGCGTGAGGCTGTCACGAACGCCGTGAAACATGGTTCCGCAACACAAATTACCTTCGTGCTTGATACTACGGCGCAACACGAAGTTATGATGGAGATATCCGACAACGGCATTGGTGGCGCGGAGGCGAGACCGGCCAGTGAGGCAATGTCTTCCGGTTTGGGAAT
>JAYUPZ010000528.1:0-6351 GCA_043759805.1 Myxococcales bacterium
CACAGGCCGGGCGGCATTCCGATCACGATCCGACGCGTGACGACGACCTCGGCGGCGGTGATGACGAGGACGATGGATCCGCCGAGAAGGAGCCTGAATCCAAAACCCGCGCCTTCTGGCCTGCCTCCATTGGCCTCTCTGTTTTCTTGCCCGAGTTTCGTACGACAGAACGTCTCAACGCCACGATTTCGTACGCAGACTACCTACGCGAACAGACGCCTGAACCCGAAGCAAGCGACGCGAGTGATACGAAACCCCGCCGGAATCGACGCAAACCGACGCTGTGGCGGCGCGTACCCAAGGCGCCAGTTCAGATCGAAGTGCCCCTTGACGCCGAAAAATTGGCGGTAGGTGTGCCCGTTCCGGGATCCGCGGGCCTTGTGTGCAAAGGCCTACTGAAGGACGCCCCCGAAGTCGGCAAAGGGGTACGAACACTCGCCCTGTTCATTGTCAACCAGCGCGAACCCGAGGAAGGACAAGCTGAAGACGAACGTTTTGTATTTCAGGTTGAGCTGTCGATTGAATTTGACCAGCCCTTGATCGGCCGAAACGACAGGCGTGGTGAAAGTTCAGACGAATGGGATGAACGCGTGGCAGATCTCCAGTTCCGCGATCACGCCGAGTTCGCAGTCGGTCATGGCATTGCCACCGAAACCATCGAGCGCGATGGGAAAGTGGTAGGCGCGCGCACAACCTGGTTGCCCCGCGCGACCGCACGAAGGGTGAAGACACGCGAGTTGGAGAACTTTGTTGTCGCCATGGACGATCTCGCGGCGATGACCGATGCAACGACCATACGTGCAGCGTTGTCGCCGCTTGTCGCGGAATATGGAAAATGGCTATCAAACCAACAGGCCATTGACACCGGATCCGGCAAGCGTCGCGAAACCCGTGACAAGTTGATCGAATGGGCCGCACGCGCGAAACAACGAATCGCCGATGGCATCGATTTGCTTGCGACCGATCCCCTCGCACTGGAAGCGTTCCGGCTGGCGAACCAGGCCATGGCGGAAGCCGCTCGCAAACGTAGTCCAGAACGGTACAAGGACGGAGCAAAGCCTTCTTGGCGGCTGTTTCAGATCGCCTTCGTGTTGTTGTCGTTGCGTGGCGTGTTCGACAAGGAAAATATCGAGCGGGAAACCGTCGAGTTGATCTTCTTTCCGACCGGCGGTGGTAAGACGGAGGCGTACCTCGGCTTGATTGCGTTTGCGCTGGTGCTTCGGCGCCTCCACGGCGCAAAACGTCCCGATGGGGGCGCGGGCGTCGCTGTCCTTTTGCGATACACCCTCCGCCTTTTGACGCTGGATCAGCTGGGTCGTGCAGCCACATTGATCTGCGCGTTGGAGCTGATTCGACGCACGCAACCGGAACACCTGGGCGACGTGCGGTTCTCGCTGGGATTGTGGGTCGGGAAATCCGCAACGGCCAACACGCTTGCCGAGGTCGCCCTGAAGGTTCGCGAATACCGGAACGCTCGCGGGCCATCACCCTTCCCGCTCGACGCGTGCCCGTGGTGTGGAAAACCACTGGATCCGAACAGCATGGAGCTGTCGCCGAATGCCACGAATCCAACACAAGCCATCGTCGGGTGCGCCGATTACAAGTGCGAATTTGCACCTGCGAAAAGCCGTGAAGGACTGCCCGTGCTCTTCGTGGACGAGCAAATCTATCGCGAGCTGCCTTCATTCATCGTGGCGACCGTGGACAAGTTTGCGATGTTGCCATGGCGAGGAGAAACCGGTGCGTTGTTCGGGAGAGTGTCGTCGCGCTCGGGTCGCCGCTTTTTCGGGCCGATGGATGACGACAGAGGCGACATTGCTCTGCCGGATGGCCTGTTGCCTCCCGATCTCATCGTTCAAGACGAACTGCACCTAATTTCCGGGCCCCTCGGCACGATGGTCGGTTTGTATGAAAGCGTCATCGAGGGTCTCTCCGAACGGCGCACAGCAGACGGAAAGATCGTGCGGCCCAAGATTATCGCATCGACGGCAACCGTACGACACGCGACCAGGCAGATCCAGGCGCTATACGGCCGAAAAGACGTGGCGATGTTCCCCCCCGCTGGCGTCGACGACTCGGAAACCTTTTTCGGAACCGTGGATACCACGGGCGATGGGCGCGATTACATCGGTGTTGCGGCGCCCGGGCGAGCGATGAAGGCGATCGCGTTGCGGACTTACGTGACCCTCATGGCAGCGGCCGAGCGAAGCTATCGGGATGCGCCCGAAGCGGCCGATCCGTACATGACCCTCGTCGGATACTTCAACAGCTTGCGTGAACTGGGCGGCATGCGCCGATTGGTCGAAGACGAAGTGCGAACCCGTTGTCTTCAAGCCGGTAGCCGATCGCCCGAAGGCTTTTCCGGCATCCACCCGTGGTTCGCGGATCGCGAAGTCCAGATTGAACCGGTTGAATTGACCAGCCGCGAAAGTACGTCGGCAATTGCCAGGGCCAAGGGGCGACTTGGTCTTCAACATTCCGAGGATCGGGCGGTCGATGTGGCGCTGGCCAGCAACATGATCTCCGTCGGCGTCGACATCGAACGCCTGGGCCTGATGGTTCTGTGCGGCCAGCCCAAAACAACCAGCGAGTACATTCAGGCATCAAGCCGTGTTGGCCGCGACGTCAAACGGCCAGGTCTGGTCGTCACCACGTACAACCTGCGCAAGCCGCGCGATCGGTCACATTTCGAGAGATTTGGGGCGTACCACACACGTTTCTATCGATACGTCGAGGCCACAAGCGTAACACCATTTTCGGGACCGGCACTGGAGCGTGGCCTCGCGGGTGTATTGGTGGCACTGACACGGCTTTCGGATGTGCAACTCACGGGGGCTGAAGACATGGCATTGTTGGCCAGTCGGCGCGCGACCACTGCCAACTGGGTCGCGGAGACACTTGCCAAACGAGTGCTACGATTACCGACCCAGGACGTCGAGGATCTCAAAAGCCTTGCTGACGAGGTTAAAAAGCGGTGTAGGGCCATGTTTGACGACTGGGAGAAAGTCGTACGTGCGACCAACGAGGCAGCGGCCCGATGCGTGTATTCGAAATTCGATGTCGGTTGCCGAAATCGGAAGGCCCTGTTGTTCACAGTGTTGGACGGAGAAAATCCCGCGCCGGGCAGTGAGGATGCACCCTTCGCCGCGGCGACATCCATGCGTGACGTGGAACCTTCGGCTCATCTTTGGGTGCAGCGCAAGGCGCTTTCGAGGAAGGACGTGGGCGGTGGCAACTAGAGACGGCAAGAGAGGCAACACCCGTGGGCAACAGCAACGTGTCGAACCCGACGGACGGGTTCGCCTGAGCCAGGCAATTACGACCTACGGCGCTGGTTCTCTCGTGGATCTGGTCCACCACGCAGTAATCGTCGGTGGCCTCGATTTCTGGGAGTACGACGGGCGCGGTGCGACCATCGCGGAACCGCGGCTCCGAGACATCCTTGCGCAGCAGCTTTTGCAACATGGCCGTCGTCTGCGCATCGAAAATCCGTTCTTGTTGCCACCGATCGGCGACGAACGCGATCCACACCGCTCGAACGGCATCCAGGCACAGGAGTTTCCGCAGTGGTTCGTTTGCCAGAATCCAACCTGCCGGGCGCTGGTGCGAAGCAATGGCCTAACGACCATAGCTGGCCGGTACCACCACGCGTGCGACTCCAAGAAAAAGCCGATCGCCACTGTACCCGTGCGATTCGTGATGGCCTGTCCGCGTGGACACGTCGAGGATTTTCCCTGGATCGGGTTCGTTCATGGATTGAATCGCGTTCCGATATGCTCGGCACCATCGTTGAGCTTGCATGAAGGAAAAACCGGAGATTTCGGCGAAATTCGCGTCGACTGCGCGTGCGGTGCGTCGCGCCCTCTGTCCAACGCTGCGGCACGTGAGGCGAATCCAACTTGCGGTGGTCACCGGCCTTGGCTGGGCTCAGACGGCCAGGAATCAGACTGCACCGAGAAGCTGAAGATGTTGGTCCGAACCGCGAGTAACAGCTATTTCGCACAGGTCGTCAGTGCACTTTCGATTCCCGAGGCAGCATTCGGATTGCGTGATGCCGTGAAGGCCAGATGGCGTGATCTTTCGAGTGCCACGGTGGAAAACTTGCCCTGGTTCCGTCAAATGGCTTCGATAGGCGATAGCTTGGCCCCCTATCGCGACGACGAGGTACTTCAGGCCATCGACGACATCAAGAATGACCGCGAACCACCACGGGATCCCTTGCGTACCGCCGAGTTCAAGCAGTTCATTGGCGCGGGCGTGCACCGACCCGGCGATCTGCCTCCTCCCAAGGGCTCGGACCACGTCTTTTTCGCGCGGGCACTGAAACCAGAGGGCGGATATCCGAAAGGCATCGCGCGCATCGTCCTTGCACACCGCCTGCGAGAAGTGCGCGTGCAGATCGGCCTTACGCGACTGGAAGCACCGAGCCCCGACCTACAAGGCGAATATGATCTGGGTGTCGAAACCGCGCCTGTCGGCCTGAACACGGATTGGCTTCCTGCCGCAGAAATTCACGGTGAGGGGATCTTCATTCAGTTAGATGAAGCGGCAGTGTGTGAATGGGAAAGGCGTCCCGACGTCATTCGCCGAGGCAGGGAATTGCTGGCCGGTTTCGATGCGTGGAACAACCATCGCAACACAAAATCCCCCTTTCCTGGTACGCGCTATTACCTACTTCACTCGCTCAGCCACGTCTTGATGTCGGCGCTGTCGTTGGAATGCGGTTACAGCGCAAGCTCGTTGAGCGAACGAATTTACTGCGCACCCGCAACCGATGGGACGCCAATGGCTGCCCTCTTAATCAGCACCGGCAGCCCCGGTTCCGAAGGCACCCTGGGTGGGCTTGTTGAACAGGGCCGTCACATTGCAGAACACCTCAGGCGCGCCTGGGATTTCGGAACGCTATGCTCCAACGATCCCGTGTGCGCATCCCACACCCCTGCGGGCGATCTGGCGGAACGGTATCTGGAGGGCGCCGCCTGTCACGGCTGTCTGTTTGTTGCCGAATGCTCGTGTGAACGCTTCAACCAGTTTCTGGATCGGGCGTTGGTTGTGCCGATCATCGGACAAACGCAGGGTGCCTTTTTCAAAGTCCGGCCATGAGCTCGCCCCGGGATATTGATCTGGTTTGGACGGGTCCAGAGTTGCCTGGCACAACTGCACGCGACACGTTGGTGGTGGTTCGCGAGCTGTTTGCCAGCGCAAAGAAGCGGGTCCTCGTCGTTGGGTACGCATTCGACCACGGTGCCGAGATCCTTCGGCCACTCTACGAGGCCATGCGCGATCATGGCGTCGAGACCGACATCTACATGGACTTGCCGCCGCCCAAGACAGGCGTCTCTTCGGAAAATCATGTGCAACGATTTGTGAACCAATTCCTGGCATCGAATTGGCCCTTTGGAACACCGGTGCCCAAGATCTTCTACGATCCAAGAACCGTTACATATGGCGCCCGTGCAAGCCTACACGCGAAGTGCATCGTTGTGGATGAGCGACGCGTGCTTGTGACGTCGGCCAATTTCACCTCGCGTGGGCAGGAACGAAACATCGAGGTCGGCGTACTCGTCGACGACGAAACGCTGGCGCGACGGTTGGCGGGACAGTTTCAGTCCGCACTGTTGCGGGGATTTTTCGTTAGCGCATAGCGTCAGACTCGCAACGCATCATCATTCCGTTTAACCTGCGCCTCCGTTCAGCCGATGATCCATGGATGCTCCCTGACCCGGCATCGATTCGCACCGGCGTCTGGCTAGCACTCGGTTTCCTGACCACCAGCCTCGGCTGCGCGGTCGACAATCCACATTTCTCGCGCGCGACACCCGGTCAGATGGACGGATCGATCCCAGACGATGGCACCGGCGCGACCGCCGGCAATGACCAAGCCGGAGGTACAGCCGGCGCGATAGCATCCGGTGGCAGTGCATCCGGTGGCAGTGCATCCGGTGGTGCCTCGGCCCCCGACGCATCCGTCATACATTTCGACACGATGCCGCCTGCCCCCGACGCTTTCATGCCCATTGGTTGCACAATGAACTGCCCGGCGACCGTTGTGACTGCGAGTATCGGAGACTGCATTTACCTCAAGGCTCCGAATCCCGACGTCTGCGAAAGCCAAACGGGCAAGGGTGAGGCTACCGTGGACCTGGTTGATCAGGAAAACGACTTGGAGGCGGCCATCTTCTTGCGCTTCGACCTACCTGCGACGATTCGTCCGGGCACCATTACCCGTATGACGCTTGAACTCGTTGTCACCAATCATCCCGATGCAGCAGCACCCCAAAGTGGTGCCATCTGGCAAGTCGCTTCATTTGTGCGTGCTGACCTGTTCAAGAAAAACCCGTTGAAGGTGGG
>JAYUPZ010000529.1:0-6348 GCA_043759805.1 Myxococcales bacterium
ACGCCGACAAAGTTGCGCAACGACGAGGGTCGAAAGATGAACGATTTGAGCTCGCCTTCGATAAAGTGAGGACGCTCTAGGACAGCTGGCTCTGCCGCCGGTGGCTCGGTCGCAACCGGGGGAACCGGGATCTTGGGGACGGGTCGCGCTGGGGCGATTCGTACGACAGGCGTTTTGATGGGACGTTTGGCCGGACTCACGGCAGTCCCTTTCAGTGGTACGGATGGTTGGCGGGATACAGCACGGGGACGTGGAATCGGAGCGGTCGTTGCGGGACGTGGAATCGGAGCGGTCGTTGCGGGACGTGGAAACGGAGCTGGCGGTACGGGACGTGGAAACGGAGCTGGCGGTACGGGTTTCGGCAACGCCGGCGGGATCGTCGTGGGCGGCATCGTCCGAGTCGCTCCAGGAGGTGGCGCCACGGGGGCGGACTTGGGCGGGGGTGCCGGATGGACTGGCCGTGTTGTGGGGAGAGTCGCACCGCCGGGACGGTAAGGGGTCGACGGTTTAAAAACGGCGGGCGGTGCGGTTGGGGTTTGCGCAACCGCATGACCCGACACCGCCGCGACAACCAGTGCGACCCATATGCTCCAACCGATCAACTGAGTATTCCGACACCCCTCTTTCGGCGGAATCCCGAAAATTCCGAACCCCGGTGCGGGTTTTCATGGCGAACAATCAGCTTTGTTCGCGACGCGCCTCGCGGGCCTTCTCACGCAGCATGAACAGGTAGAGGCTTTCGACCTTTTCTCGAGCCCACGGTGTTCGCCGCAGGAACTTGAGACTCGAAGCAACACTTGGCTCGAAGGTAAAGCAACGAATGTTGATCTGCCGCCCGAGTTCTTCCCAGCCAAAGTACTCATGCAACGCGGTCACGATCACCTCTAGCGTGATGCCGTGCAGGGGATTCCGTGCTTGCTGGACGGTCACGAGGCTAACCGCCTGAGGCGAGTCCTTCGAGCTTGTCTTCCAATCGGCGCGCGTCGGACGAGTCGAATCCCTGATTGATCATCCGTACCACGCCCATGCGGTCAACCACGTAGCTCGTGGGCATTTTGGGAGGCTGCAAGAGATCGGGTACGCGACCGTCGGGATCGTGAAAGAACGTCACCGACCAGCTTCGTTGTCTGTGGATAAAGTCCAGCATGTTGGCTTTTTCCTGATCCACCGACACCGCAAGGATTTCCACGCCCCGGCTTTTCAAACGCCTTGCCATGTCATCGAGCATTGGCAACTCGACCTTGCAGGGCGCGCACCATGAGGCCCAAATATCGACGAGCAGCACCTTGCCGTGGAAGTCCGACAGGCGGTGCTTCTTGCCGTCGACGCCTCGAACCTGAAAATCGGGCAGGGGTTTGCCGACCTCCACCGCACCCACGGTTTCCCCGGGCGTTGCATTTCCGGCGTGTCCACCACCCGTCATTCCGGCGCAGGCCGGGCCGAGCAGGATGGCCGCCGGCAGGCAAAGTGCCGAAAGATGACGCAATGAGAGGTTTCTGCTCATGGGGAGTGCTTAGCGTCCGAGCGCTTCCAGAATCCAGTCGCGGAGGCTCTCAACGTCGCGCCCATCCGTATAAAGCTGACCGTTGATGTAGATGGTTGGAGTCGAACGGATGCCCAGGCGTCCACCTTCGTCCTTGTCTTTCTGGACTACAGCGGCCGATGCCGGGTCATCAAGGTCTTTTCGGAATCGCTCAAGATCGAGGCCAACTTCAGCCGCCAACTGCTCGAGTTTGGACTTGGTGATGGAATCGGCGTTCTCCCAGACTTTGTCCGAGAGCGCCCAAAATTTTCCCTGCTTGTGGGCGGCGACGCCAGCGGCTGCCGCAAGACGGGCATTGGTGTGCTGGCCGAGGGGGTAGTGCTTCAGTGTTACGGAGACATCCGTCTTGAATTCTTCAACAATTTGTTTGAAGATCGGCTGGATCAAACGGCAGTGGGGACATTCGTAATCCACGAACTCGACCAGTTTGACCGCGGCACTCGGGTTGCCTTTGGTCGGCGAGCTGGCGGTATCGATGGTCTTGAATTCAACCTTTCGGTAGCGCTCCTCCAGGGCCTTTTCGACCTCGGAGTCCGTGAATCCCCCCGAGACGAGCCGTAGTACGTAGCGAATAGCGTAATGGGATTTGCGACAACCTCGATCGTTCTTGACGGAAAAAATTAGGCTGTGGCCTTTGCCGCAAGCCGAAGCTTCGTGGTTGACGATGCGAAAGAAGATCTTCCGTTCAAGTTCATCAAGCTTTCCAAGATCGAGACCCGCGGGCGCCTCGGTATCTTCCTTACCGAGCGCGGTGGCGGACGGTGTCGCCGATTCGGTCGGACCGGCTGCCCTGGGCAATGCCGCCTGGGCGCCCGAGACCTCGACGGTCTTGCGCGTGCACGCAGGCAAAAGCATTCCTGTGGACAGGAGGAGCAAGAGCGCCGCCGGGCGCCGACCGATTTGTGGGCTCAGCATGGGTCAAAGGTATAAGAACGACGCAGGTTTTAGTCAAACAGAAGCCTGACGATCATTGGCTTTTTACCGCCGTTGACGCACGGGCGCCCGACCCGTATAAAGCTGGAGCCCAAACCAAAGATGCAAGGCAACAACGATTATATTCCCGCCGCTTTGGCCATACTTGGCGGCTTAGGATTCGCAGGGCTGCTGTCACTAGCCGCCGTCTACATCGGTCCCCAGCGTCCGAACAAGGCGAAGGGCGTAGCGTACGAGGCCGGCTCCGACGTCATCGGCAGTCCTCGTGCTCCGTTCTCGGTGAAGTTTTATCAGGTCGCGATTCTGTTCCTCGTATTCGACATCGAGGCCGCGTTCCTCTACCCGTGGGCCGTGAACTTCCGCGAGCTTTCGTGCGACGGAGAATTCGCCGCGGGCGTTTGTTCGGGAAGCGTTTCTTTTTTCGGTCTCGGCTCGGTCATGGCGTTCATGGCCATCTTGGTCGTGGCGCTGGCATACGTTTGGCGTAAACGCGCCGTTGGCTGGGAGTCCTAAACCATGGCTGGATTGGAATTTCACACCTCGAAAATCAAGGACGCTGTCAACTGGGCGCGTAAATTTTCACTCTTCCAATATCCCTTCGTGACTGCGTGTTGCGGTATGGAATTCATGGCAACCGCTGCGTCGAAGTACGACATTGCGCGATTCGGCGCCGAGTTCCCTCGCTTCTCGCCTCGGCAGGCCGATTTGCTCATCATCGTCGGTACCATCACCGAACGACAGGCTCCGGCATTGCGCCGAATCTACGAACAGATGTGCGAGCCCAAGTGGGTGGTCGCCTTTGGTGTTTGCGCTTCGACCGGCGGCTTCTATCAGAACTACAGCACCGTCCCCGGTGCCGACCAGATTGTTCCCGTCGACGTTTACATTCCCGGATGTCCGCCGCGGCCCGAACAGGTGCTTGACGGCCTCATCATGCTGCAGGAAAAGATCGCGCGCGGCGAGGGGCACAGTCAGATCACCATCCGCAAAGAAGATGGCTTTGATGTGCCACTTTCGGCAATTCGACCGGTCGGTGGCAGGGTAAACCTCGTCGCTGCCGCCAAGAAAAACGAAGAACAAGGCTAAGGGGAACGACCGATATGGCGCAGCAAGTGCTCGACCGCCTCAAGTCTCACTTCCAAGGTGGCGAACTTGAGGCCACCGGTTCGCAACACGGTAACGAGTGGGCTCGCATCCGGCGCCAGGATTGGCACGCGGTTTGTCAGTTTCTTCGTGACGATGCGGAAACCACAATGGATTTCTTCATCGATATCACCGGCGTGGATCGCCTGACCCAGGTCGCCGAGGATCGGCCGCGTTTTGATGTGGTCCTGCACCTTCGCTCGTCGCGAACCAACCATCGCGTGCGGTTGTTGGTGGGCGTGACCGAAGAAGATCCGACCGTCGATTCACTCAATGATCTCTGGATGGGCGCCAACTGGTTCGAGCGCGAAACCTTCGACATGTACGGGATCCGATTCAACAACCACCCCGATCTGCGCCGCATCTTGATGTACCCGGAGTTTATCGGTCATCCGTTGCGCAAGGATTATCCCAAGGAAAAGCGTCAGCCGCTCGTTCGTCGAGACGGTGCTGCCGATGGTGGAGGTTTGAAATGAGTGCCCTCGAGGATACGACTCTGAAGCCGCGTCGGATCGTCATCGGCATCCAGGACAAGGCCGATATCGATGCGCCTGAATTGCCCTCCGATCCCATGCCGCTCAACATGGGCCCATCGCACCCCGCGATGCACGGCACCGTTCGCATGGTGCTCGAAGTCGTTGGTGAAAAGATTCAGTCGGCAGACGTTCAGGTCGGTTACTTGCACCGCTGCTTCGAGAAAGAATCCGAGTACGCAACCTGGACGCAGATTTTCCCCTACACCGATCGCCTGAACTACGTTTCGCCGATGTTGAACAACGTCGGCTATGCGCTGGCCGTCGAGAAACTGCTCGACATCGACAAGAAGATTCCCGAACGAGCGCAATACATTCGCGTCATCGTGGGCGAGATAGCGCGAGCCTGTGATCACATGACTTGCCTTGGTGCAGGCGGCATGGAGCTCGGTGCTTTCACCGCATTTCTCTACATGGTCAAGGCCCGCGAGTGGTTGTGGGAGTTGCTTGAGGAAATTTCGGGTGCTCGGCTTACGCACAGTTTCGTGCGCGTTGGAGGCGTGACGGGTGACTTGCCCGAAGGTTGGGCCGGAAGGCTGCGATCCAAGATCGTGGACGTTCGCCGCGTGCTCGGTGAAGTGGATGGCCTGTTGACCCGCAACCGAATCTTCCGCGACCGCATGGACGGTCTCGGCATCATCACGAAAGCGCAGTGTGCGTCGTACGGTATTACAGGTCCGATCGCGCGCGCGACGGGTCTTGAATACGACATTCGCAAGGACTACCCCTATCTCGTCTATGACCAGTTCGATTTCGACGTTCCCGTCGGCTCGGTCGGTGACAACTTCGATCGTTACGCTGTTCGCGTGGAAGAGATTCAACAATCACTGCGCATCGTCGAGCAGGCACTCGACAAGATTCCTGCGGGCCCCATCCTGATGTCGGACCCTCGCATTGTTCTGCCGCCAAAGACCGAGACCTACAACTCGATCGAGGCGATGATCTCCCACTTCAAGCTCATCATGGACGGTATCCATGTTCCGCCGGGCGAGATCTACTCGTTCACCGAGGGTGGCAACGGAGAGCTTGGCTTCTACATCATCTCGGACGGCACCGGTCGTCCCTGGAAGCTGCACTGCCGTCCCCCTTCGTTCGCAAACACTGCAATCATGCCTTCTCTCTTGCCGGGGCACTTCATCGCCGACATCGTGCCCATTTTCGGAATGATCAACATGATCGGCGGGGAGTGCGACCGCTGATGGCCGACGAACGCGTCAAGGTAACGATCGACGGCAAGGAACACGAGGTCCAAAAGGGCTCGAACTTGCTGGAAGCCTGCAACGCTGCGGGTGCGAATGTTCCGTTCTTTTGCTACCACCCGGGCCTTTCAAGCCCCGCTGTCTGTCGCCAGTGTCTCGTCGAAGTCAAGGGCGCACCGAAGCCCGTGCCTTCCTGTTACACACAGTGTACCGATGGCATGGTGGTCGAGACCAAAAGCGAGAAGGCGCTGGATGTGCGTCGACAGATGCTCGAGTTCACGCTGGTCAACCACCCGATCGACTGTCCAATTTGCGACAAGGCCGGCGAGTGCATGTTGCAGCAGCAGTACTTCGACTGGGACGGAAAGTACGCCCGCAACGAGGGCATCAAGTACAAGAAAGCCAAAACCGTAGACATTGGCAAACACATCGTCCTCGATCAGGAGCGTTGCATCTTGTGCACGCGCTGCATTCGCGTGTGCGACGAGGTCGCCAAGGCGCCGGAACTCACCATGGCCAAACGCGGCTCAAGTGAAGTGTTGACGACGGCCCCCGGCAAGCGGCTCGACAATCCCTATTCGCTCAACACCGTGGATGTTTGTCCCGTGGGCGCGCTGACTTCCAAGGATTTTCGCTTCCAGATGCGGGCATGGGAACTTGAATCGACGCCGTCGGTTTGCACAGGGTGTGCGACGGGATGCAACGTCGAGATCCACGCCTCGAAGGGCCAAATCTACCGCATGATCCCGCGCGACAATGCGGCGGTGAACAAACACTGGATGTGCGACGAGGGTCGCTTCACCTACAAGCCGGTGCATCAACAGCGTGCTGCGGTTCCGGTCGTCTCCGGTGCCTCGGTCGCCTGGGACACGGCACTTGATGAAGCCGGTCGTCGTTTGAAGGCGGTTCTGCAGTCAGAGAAGGATCGGGTCGGTGTTGTCTTCAACGCCAACTCGACGAACGAAGATCTCCATGTGCTGGCGCGGTTGGCGTTTGA
>JAYUPZ010000530.1:0-6342 GCA_043759805.1 Myxococcales bacterium
CTCGGAAATGAAACACCACTCGATCCCGTCCGGGTTCTCCGACTTTGCAGCCAGCAGGGAACACGATTCAAACTTTCCTCGGATATGCGCCTTAGCTACGCCTTTACCGATGAGGAACGGCGAGACCATTTGACCGCGGCGCGGCATCGGTTGCTGGAGATTGAACGCACGCTCGGCTAAGGTCTAGACTCATGCTCGCTTTTACTTTCACGCCGGCCCAAAAATGCCTGGCTCTCGCCTTTCTGCTGATGGCATGCGATCGCGGTTTGCCGACCGGACCGCCTGCCCTGCCGCCAGGTGTGTTACCAATCGCCCGTGTCGGAAACGAGTACATAACCGTCGAAGATCTCCAGGAGCAGATCAACCACGAAAGCCCATTCATCCGATTGCGGTATTCAACGCCGGAGAAAAAGCGAGAATTCCTCGACAACCTCATCCGCTTTGAGGTTATGGCGATCGAGGCAAAGTCCAAGGGCTACACCAACGATCCGGACATCGTCCGGACATACAAGCAACAGATGGTTGCGCGACTCATCCAGAAAGAATTCGAGCCGCAACATAGTCCAACCCAGCTGCCGGAAGAAGACCTCAAGGCGTACTACGAAGCCAACAAGGCCAAGTTCGACGAACCGGAAGAACGGCACTGGAGCCAAATTGTTGTTGCTGACGAAAAGGCTGCGGCGGAAGTCATCGCTGCGGCGCGAAAACTACGACCCGACGATCAGCCAGCATTTGAATCACTCGTTCGACAGAAATCGATTGATGCCGGTTCAAAAGAGCGGGGCGGTGACATGGGGACGGTGAACGCCGCGGACAAACGTTTGCCCCCCGAAATGCTTGCATCTCTTTTCGCGGCGAAGTCGGCCGGTACGCTGCTCGGTCCCTACAAGACGAGCGTTGGGTTTGTCGTGATGCGGTTGAATGCCATCCAACCCGCTGTCACTCGGAATTTCGAGAGTGCAAAGACACTTTCCCGGAGCTTTCTTTTCAAAGAAGTGCGGCAGAAGGCACTGGTCGATTGGGTAGCTGGGCTGCGCGCGCGTTCTGACGTGAAGATCTTCGACGAGAACATGGCAAAGGTGCAGGTGGACACGACCAACGCACCACCAAAATTGAACGATCCACCGGTCATGAAGTACCTCGATCAAATATTGCCGGGCAAAACCGGAGAATCTCCGTAATGCGAATTGCAGCGTGTCTCGCGGCTTCCGTGCTGTCGATCTGCCTTTGGGCGCCTCGAGTGCAGGCCCGTGTGGTCGAGAAAATCGTTGCGGTGGTTGGCGACGCAGTGATTTTGCAAAGCGAGATCGAGGAGAAGGCAGCCCCGTTTCTCCGCCAGATTGCCGGTATCACCAACCAGCAGGAACGCGCAGCTCGAGCCGAGGCACTGCGACGAGAGGTCCTCGACCGCCTTATTGATGACGAACTTATCGCGAACCAAGGCCGCGAAATGAAGATCACGATCGCTGCCGACGAGGTCGATCGCATGGTCGACCAGATCAAACGTGAAAACAACCTCGACGACAAACAACTCGCGGATGCGCTCGCAGGACAGAACATGTCAATGGCGTCGTATCGACAGGATGTGAAACGCCAGATCCTGCGTTACCGGGTGCTACAAATGGCAGTCGGTTCAAAGACCCAAATCTCTGATCGCGAGATCGAGGCGTATTACGCACGCCACATGAAGGCTTCGGACGCTGAAGTTCGAGCCAGCCACATGTTCATCGCCATCCCCGACAATGCGGATGCCGGTACACTACTCGAACGGCAAAAACTGGCCGAATCCTTGCGCAAACGTGTTGAAACCGGAGAGGACTTTGCGGAGCTGGCCAGAAAGTACTCCGAAGACGCCGCCACCCGCGACGAAGGCGGCGATCTCGGCTTTTTCGGAAAAGACCTTTTGCCGAAACCCATCGAAGAGGTGGTCTTCACCATGAAGATAGGCGACGTGCGTGGGCCCATTCGCGCGGATCGCGGATTTCACGTCATCAAGCTCATCGACCGGAGAGAAAAGCCGGCGAAGCCACTGGCCGAGGCAACCGAGGAAATTCGTGGGCGTCTACGGCAAAAGAATGTCGAGAAGGAAACCAAGTCGTTTCTGACTGATCTGCGCAGTCGCGTACTTGTCGACATACGGATGTAAAGCTAGGGCGCCCCAAAGAGCGCCAGCAGCATTCGTTGGGTTTCGTCAGACGTGGTTCGCTCTTCCGTGGACTGACACAAAAACGCGGAAATGCGATCCATTCGCGCGATCGCATCGTCGGTTCGCGCGTCGGCACCGGGTTTGTATGCACCAAGCGCGATGAGATCGCGTTTGTCAGCGTATGCCGCCAGCAGTGCTCGTAAACGACCTGCGGCCTGTCGATGCGTTGGACTGACGAGGCCGTTCATCGCGCGCGACAGTGACGGAAGCACGTCGATTGCGGGCCAGTGATTCTGGGTGCCGAGCTCACGCGAAAGAATGATGTGTCCATCAAGAATCCCACGGACCTCGTCGGCGATGGGTTCCTCCATGTCCCCACCCGCAACCAAGACCGTGTAGAGCGCTGTAATCGAACCCCGGTCGGAGTTACCGGTTCTTTCAAGCAAACGCGGTAGCATGGCAAAAACACTTGGCGGATATCCTTGGCGCGCAGGCGGCTCACCCGCTGCAAGGCCGACTTCGCGCTGCGCACGTGCGAATCGCGTCAGCGAATCCATCATCAGTAGCACACGTTTCCCCCGCGAGCGAAACCACTCAGCGATCGCAGTCGCGACAAAGGCGCTCTTGATTCGCTCAAGAGCGGGCACATCACTCGTCGCACACACGACAACGGAACGCGCACGTCCAGCCTCCCCGAGGACGTCTGCAATGAACTCACCCACCTCGCGGCCGCGTTCACCGACTAAACAGATTACGTTCACATCGGCCTCGGTGTTGCGAGCGATCTGTCCCATCAAAGTGGATTTGCCGACCCCTGCGCCCGCAAAGAGTCCAATCCTCTGACCTTCACCCACCGTGAGCAAACCGTCGATGGCGCGAATGCCCATGGCCAGCGGACGGGC
The DNA here is from genome assembly GCA_043759805.1 of Myxococcales bacterium. Classification (GTDB taxonomy): domain Bacteria; phylum Myxococcota_A; class Polyangia; order Fen-1088; family Fen-1088; genus JAWXBF01. Next base: position 3,049 of record JAYUPZ010000530.1, read on the forward strand.
AACGCGTTGTCGCGTCAAGGGATCGGGGGCGGCTCTGTCGACCGACCACGGCACCGTTGCGCCAGCGATCGACCCGTGCTCGTCCATCGGCTGACCGAGACCATCCAACACGCGACCAAGGAGACCGTCTCCAACTGCGATTTCAAGCGCACGCCCCGTCGAAGTCGCGAGTGAATCAGGCCCGATCCCTTCGAGCGAACCAAGCGGCATCAAAACAACTTCGCCGCCGCGAAAACCCACCACCTCGGCAAACAAACGCCGGTCGCCCGTGTCGATCTCGACCAGTTCACCAACGCGAATACCGGGAATGCTCGCCCGCACCACGAGGCCTGTGACCTCGGTTACTCGGCCCGCTACACGACGCAAGCGAACCGCATCCAGATTGTCGAGGGCATCGGTCAAACGTTCAACATCGGCCGAATCGGTACCAATAGATTCGTTCATCTGCCGCTCCGTTTCGACGCGTCGGCAAGTGCCTTTTCCAGAGCGTCAAGTTGCGTCGAAAGTTGTGCATCCACCCTCCCCGTCGGCGTCTGAACCACGCAACCATGTCGACCAATTCTCGCATCGGCCTCGATTCGCAACACTACCTGCGAATTCATGCGAGAAACGAGCGAGGGCCGCTGGCGTTCAAGTGCGGCGAGGTCCTCGGGATGAACCCGCAAAAGCACGATCCCTTGGGCGACCCGGGCATCGTCAACAGCCTGTATTACAAGTTCAGTCAACAACGTTTCATCCAGGCTGATAGCTTTTCCGATGATCTTTTCGGCCAGACGACGACCGAGCGCCACGACACCGGCGCGAGTGTCCCGGCGAACTGCCTCAGCGTCGAGGCGCGCCGACGCGAGGAGCGCAGTACTCTCGGCAAGGGCCGCCTGTCGCCCGGCCTCGTGCCCCTCGGCATAACCCGCATCGTGAGCCGATTTCCGCAAGCCATCAACCGTAGCACGGGCGGCAGCCAGTTCCGACTCCGCCTGCGACCGAATGGTGGCCGCTTCGATTGCCGCAGTCGCCACCACCGGCTCCAGAATCCGCCCTTGGCTGCGAATGATTCGCCCCGGTAGTTCCCCGACGCCTGGTTTTTCGCTCATGCCTTCTCCAGTCCATCAATCCACGTTGGCAATGCCATGCGCAATGCGGTTCGTTCGCGTGCAGGCAGCTCCTGAACCATGGACAAATATCCCATGGCCGCAAGGCGATCTTCTGCGCTGCGATCGCCCTGTGTGAAGAGCGCCGCGCCGACCCGGGCCGCTATCGTTTGAGCCGCTTTGCGAAGGGTGTCATCGGTCGCTTGTGTTGCCTCGCGCTTGATCGACTCGGCCCAGCGCGCACCCACAGCGGCCATCGCCCGCGCCCGGACGGAGGGTTCGGCGTTGGCGAGCGATCGACCCAACACCTGTGCTCCGAATTGACACACCGATTCCCAGACAACCTCGGGGTCGGTAGCCTGGGCGCTTTCGTCCATATCGACATCCGTCAACAACGGCAGAAAGACTGCGGCCATGATCTCGCGCCCTGCGTTCCAGCCTGACTCGGACGCCGGGGGAAGCGCTGACAAGTTCGGCAACAATGGTTGCAACGAATCTTGTAGACGCTGGGGCAAATATCCAATTGCAATACGTGCTAGTTGTGGAGGTTCGTCTCGAAGAACCTCCGCCAAACGTTCAGGTGCGATTCGCTCAAGGAATGACGGGACAAGGTCTATCATGCGCAGGCGCAAGCCTTCCAGAATCGCACCACGCTCGTCGGCTTGATTGATTCGCTCAAGCGACGTCGCAAGATCGGACGATTGCATGTTCCCCGGCAATTCGTACGCCGCGAGTTCGAGCAACAGCGCCCCCAACAGGAAGCCTCGATCACGAGGGGATAGATCGCCTATCGATGAAATGTCATGCTTCATGAGATCGTGTGGTTGACGCGCAGAGTAGCGCGCGAGATGTTACACCTCGGATCCCGTGAAACAAGTGGACCCCGGCACAACGAAGTCGCTGATGGATTTGGTCGGTGAAATGCCGCCGATCGATTGGCGGACCTCGCCTTTTGGCGCACTTGAGGAACAAAACCGCCCCCACCGTTTGCACATCCCCACTCAGCCCGTATTGGCCGTGTTTCACCTGCAATTCCCGCAGCCCGGCACACCACTGCTGCCTCATGAAGCCGTCCTTGCGCCAGAGGAACAAACGCGGCTATCGACCATGGCTGATGGCCGTCGGACCGAATTCACGCTGCTTCGGAGCCTTCTGCGATTCCTTTTGGGAAAGCTTTTGACGATCTCGCCGGAACAGGTGCCGATCATAACCGAAGCAAACGGCAAGCCGGTACTGTTCCGGGCACAGGGCCCCTGGTTTAATCTGAGTCACACAGGAGGCCACGGTCTCTGCGCTATCGACTTACGCGGGCCCGTGGGGATTGATGTCGAGCGCGCGACACGACGATTGCGGACCCCGATGGATGCGATCACGAAGCGAATCCTGAGCGCAGGTGCCCTTGCGGAGATCGAATCCGCGGATCCTTCCAGTCGCGCCGCGGTATTTTTGCAACATTGGGTTCGCAACGAGGCGGCCAGCAAGGTTTACGGCACGGGTCTTCGGCGAGGCGGAACGGTCGACCCTCGCCTGGAAGTGTTCGACCTGAACGGTATATCAGACTGCGTCGCAGCGGTGGCCCGAAGCCGGGCCTGACCGACACCGCTTTTGTTGGCGACCCCTTATACTGTTTGACCTCAACCATGAAAAAACTTTTACCCCGCGTACTCCTCGGCGTCGCAGGCGGTGTGGCGGTTTATGTCGCTTTCACCATCTGGGCCGATGCACGGCAGGTGGGCGAAGCCCTTTCGCATTATGCGTGGTCGACCGCTGTACTCGCATTGCTGCTCGCCGCAGCCAACTATCTGGTCCGTTTCATTCGCTGGCAACTCTACTTGCGCGTGCTTCGATTGGATGTCCCCGTTGGCGAAAGTCTGCTGGTTTTTCTTAGCGGATTCGCGCTAACGGTGACGCCAGGCAAGATGGGGGAGGCCATCAAGGCGCTGCTGTTGCGCGAATCGCGTGGCATTCCGGCGGCGCGAACGGCGCCCATTGTGATCGCCGAACGTTTGACTGACCTCGTCGGTTTGTTGGGTCTCGCAGCCTTCGGTGCTTTTACATTCGACGTCGATCGTCGTTTCTTAGTTGCAGGAGCGGCCCTTGTCGCGGTGGCGCTTTTGTTTATCATGGTTCAACCACTCGCCGAGATCACACTCTCTATCGCCGTACGAATGCCAGTGCTTAGCAAGATAGCGCCCAAAATACGCGA
>JAYUPZ010000531.1:0-31430 GCA_043759805.1 Myxococcales bacterium
CGTGCGTGCACGCACTCGAACACAATGGCATGACCGCAGAGGCCGTCGATTGCGTGGTGGCCCATCAAGCCAATCTTCGGATCATCGAAGGGGTGGCCGAGCGCGTCGGACTGCCCCTTGATAAATTTCATTTAAACCTCGAACGCTACGGCAATACCTCGTCGGCATCGGTTCCGATCGCGCTCGACGAGGCCGTGCGTTCGGGCCGTATTCAACCCGGAGCACTGGTGTTGATGTGTGCGTTTGGTGGTGGCTTCGCGTGGGGCTCGGCTCTCGTACGCTGGTAAACGACAATAACCCAATTCAAACACGATCATGACTGCATTCCTGTTTCCCGGACAAGGCTCACAAAAAGTAGGCATGGGGCGTGCGCTTTGTGATGCGTTTCCTGCCGCCCGCGCGGTTTTTCAAGAGGCAGACGAGGCGCTCGGGTATTCCATCTCGAAAGTTTGTTTCGAGGGCCCCGAGGAAGACTTGACCCGTACCGAAAACGGCCAGCCCGCCATCTTGACCACCAGCATCGCCGCTTTGCGGGTAATCGAGGCCGAAACGGGCATTCGTGCCACGGTTGCTGCAGGCCATTCGCTCGGCGAGTTTTCAGCACTGGTTGCAGCTGGAGCCTTTTCGCTCGCCGATGCCGTGCGCATCGTGCACAAGCGGGGCCGTTTCATGCAAGAAGCCGTGCCGCAAGGGCAGGGCGCGATGGCCGCGGTGTTGGGCCTTGAAGGTGAACTGCTTGCCGAGGCCTGTCGACAGGCTGCAGCAGAAGTGGGTGAGGTCGTCTCGCCCGCCAACTACAACGGCGGCGGTCAGGTGGTTATCGCGGGCTCCACTGCGGCCGTCGAACGCGCCTGCGCCGTGTGCAAAGAGAAAGGCGCCAAGAAGACGATCCCATTGAAGGTCAGCGCGCCTTTCCATTGCGCCATGATGGCGCCCGCGCAAACGCGCCTCGCCGAAGTTTTGGCGGGCATTTCAATTGGGCCCATGTCGATTCCCGTTGTGACCAACGTGGAGGCCACCGCGAACCGGCAATCAGAGCGCGTGCGAGCGTTGTTGGTTGCGCAGGTCACGGCCCCGGTTTTGTGGGAGCAAAGCGTTCGGGCCATCGCCGCCATGGGGACAACCCGTGCCGTGGAGCTGGGACATGGCAGCGTGCTCGCTGGATTGGTAAAGCGAATTGCGCCTGAATTGCAGGTGATGTCCACCGGCGATGCCGATGCCATTTCAGCGCTCAAGGCAACCTGGTCATAACCTCGGAGAATAGACATGTCACGTGATCTCGAAGGACGGGTAGCAGTGGTAACGGGTGGCTCTCGGGGCATTGGCAAAGCGTGTGCATTGGCGCTTGGTGCGCGGGGTGCAACGGTGGTCGTCAACTTTACGGCCAATGAAGCCGCGGCGGTCGCGGTGGCAAATACCATCCAAAGTGCCGGCAGCAAGGCAATCGTAAAACGGTTCGATGTTTCCAACTCGGAAGCTGTCAACGCCGCGATGAAAGAGATCGTTGGTGAGTGTGGCGGTATCGACATCCTGGTTAACAACGCCGGTATTTCAATCAACGGTTTGACCCTTGGAGCCAAGGACGAGGACTGGCAACGCGCCTTGGCCGTGAACTTGACGGGACCCTTCAACTGCACGCGTGCGGCGTTGCGACCGCTCATGAAGGCCAAACAGAATGGTCGCATCATCAACCTCACGTCTGTAGTGGCTGAGTCCGGCAGCGCCGGCCAGGCCTTCTACGTCGCGGCCAAGGCGGGCGTCATTGGCCTGACCAAGACCTGGGCGCGCGAATATGCAAGCCGCGGCATCACTTCCAACGCGGTCTCTCCCGGATTCATCGATACCGACATGACGGCTGCCGATCTGCCCGAGGCGCGACGCGGCGAAGTCATGGCCAGCATCCCGCTCGGAAGGGTTGGAGCCCCGGAAGACGTGGCAGCGGCGGTGGCTTTTTTGGCCGGACCGGGTGCCGGATATATGACGGGACAGGTTTTGCGGGTAAACGGTGGTTTGTTGATGTAGCTTACGCCCCCCGCGGGGTTTTGTGTCGCGGTGCAAGAAAACGGAACCGAACAAGGAAGCGAGAACATGGCCGACAACGTTGAAGAAAAAGTCATCAAGATCGTTGCAGAACAACTGGAAGTTTCGATCGACAAGGTGTCGGCAAGCTCCGTGTTCACCGATGAACCTCTGAAGGCCGACTCGCTCGCCATCGTTGAGCTCGTGCTCGCTCTTGAAGAGGCTTTCAAAGTCGAAATTCCCGACGAAGAGACGGAAAAGATCAAGACCGTGGGCGACGCTATCAACTTCATCAAGAAGACCGTGAAGTAGGCATTTTAAGCAACCGCTGTCTAACCCCTGTACGAAGGACAACAAGCGTATGTCACGCAGAGTTGTGGTGACCGGCGTTGGTCTATTAACGCCCGTCGGCATTGGTTTGGAAGAAACCTGGGGTGGGTTGTGCAATGGGAAGTCGGGAATAGGACCGATCACTCGGTTTGATACCGAGGGTTTTGCAACCAAGATTGCCGGGCAAATCAACAACTTCGACGCAAGCGTGTGGATTGCACCGCGCGAATCGAAGTCGATGGATCAGTTCATCCATTTCGCGATAGCAGCGGCCGAGCTCGCCAAAAAAGACGCGGGCTTTCCCGAAGGCAAGTTCGAAGGCGAGGAAAGTGAGCGCGTCGGCGTGTTCATCGGTGCCGGCCTCGGTGGCATTCAGACGATCGAGAATACGATTGATACTCTGAAGGCCAAGGGTCCACGACACGGCATCTCGCCGTTCTTTGTCCCCGGGATCATCGTGAATCTCGCTCCGGGTCAGGTCTCCATCCGATTTGGTGCCAAGGGTCCCAACTACAGCCACGTTTCGGCGTGTTCAACGGGTGCGCATGCCATTGGTGATGCGCTTCGTTTGATTCAACACGGCGATGTGGACGTGATGTTCTGTGGTGGTACGGAATCCACGGTCACACCCCTCGGCGTGGGTGGTTTCAACTCGGCGCGTGCGATGTCGACCCGCAACCACGATCCGACAGCGGCTTCTCGGCCTTTCGACAAGGATCGCGACGGCTTCGTCATGGCCGAAGGCGCTGGCGTCATCGTGCTTGAAGAGCTGGAGCACGCCAAAAAGCGCGGCGCCCGAATCTACGCCGAAATGCTGGGCTATTCGGCAAATTCGGATGCGCATCACATCACGGCGCCCGCGCCCGAGGGAGAGGGCGCGCAACGTTGCATGCGTCTTGCGCTCAAGGACGCGAAGATGGCGCCGTCTGAGATTGACTACATCAATGCGCACGGTACCTCGACGAAGATGAACGACGCCAATGAGTCGTTGGCCATCAAGAAAATCTTCGGCGATCACGCCCGCAAGCTCATGGTGAGTTCCACGAAGTCGATGACGGGTCATATGCTCGGTGCTGCCGGTGGTGTTGAAACCGCGATTTGTGCACTCACGGTGTTTCACGGCATTGTTCCGCCGACCATCAATTACACAACGCCGGATCCCGACTGCGACCTCGACTACGTGCCCAATACGGCCCGTGAAATCAAGGTACGGACGGCGCTCTCCAACAGCTTCGGTTTTGGCGGCACGAATGCTTGCCTTATCCTGGGCACGCCCCGCGATTAGTTCGCAGGGTGCGTCTGTTTCAGGGGCCCTTGCAGCAAAGCTGGATGGGCTTGCTTCCCACTGCCTCGCCGATTTGCACCGCTGCTGAGGCGGGACACTTGCCGCTCGTTGAAAGGTCTTCAACCTTCACGCCAAGTGGTGCGTTTTGTGCCGCCATCAATCCGCATTGCCGGAACGTCGACGTGAGGCTGAGAATGGTTGCGCTGCTGGACGTTCCACATCCGGGCGAGGATACGGAAACCGTTTGCCGACACTCGCCGCCCGAGGCGACTCCACAGGAACACGTTCCGCATCGACGGGCATCGTTGATTTCACGGTAGCGCAGGGATCCTTCGAGGTCGGCAGGACATTCTCCCTGTTCCACCAGCGCGCAGGATTTCCGTGACACGGTTGGCACGCAAATCCGCCCATCGCCACACCCGCCGCCCTGTAGCTCGGCCTTGCAGAATCGCTCGGCGTTGGTGAACGAAGCGGGCGCAGGCGACGGCGTCCCGGATGGCACGCACTTCCCAACATCTTGAACCATGGGGGGCGTGGCGCGACCGCCAAAGAAGGGCTTGGGCGAGGTGGTATCAAAACATTTTGTCGTGTTTGACAACTGAATGGGCACGTTTCCGCCAAGGTTCTCCACGTCGTTGAGGCAAATGTTGGCGTCGGTGTAAAGAAACAGGGTTGCGCGGCAACTGGTGGGAGCGGGGCCGCAGTTACATCCGTCACACGTTTTGGGGGCGTTGACTGACGTGCCGAGCAAAATGTCCGATGGTGCGCGAAACCCTGTTGGGCATTCTTCGGAGGCGAAGATAGCGACGCCTACCACGCCGTTTGGCAAGATGGGCAAGCACGTTGCCACCGCCTGCGTACAGGCCGGATCGGCGCAGTCGATTTTGCCATTGTTGTCATCGTCGATGCTGTTGAAACACAGCTCGGCTAAAGGTGCGGGGGGCGTCATGGTGTCGCCGGTGGTTGCGTTGCCGTCCTGCGTTTGCAGTGCGTCGTCATTGCCAGTCGGCGTGTTGTCGAACTCAAATTCGAGCCACGCGCAGCCACTGTCTGTTGTGTACCTCTGGGTTTTTTGGGCGAGAATGGCGTCACCCTTGCGGGCCTGCACCGTGACACCGATCAATTGTTGAGCTGGATAGGCAGGTTCGGAAAACGCGAATTCAATGCTGCCGCTCGCTTGCCCGGCCGGGTGGTTGAATCGTTCGGTGATGCTGGACCGATTCGGGATGTCGAGGGTCACCCAAAGTGAATCCGCAAGAAGTGCGGCCGTGTTGAGCTGGATGTCCAGATAGACCGTCGACGGTCGGCAATCGGTCGTACGATTGCATGCGCATAGGCTGGACAGGAAAAGAAGTGAAGCGATCAATCGTGTCACTGGACGGTGATCCTTCCCCACGAGGCATCGGGGTGTTCGGGGCTGGAACTCGAAGTCGCCACGATCACGATGGCGGTAACAGCGATCGCGATTGCCGCGGCGCCCGCCCAAATCCAAGGGTTTGTAAGCAAAGATTCGTCGTTGTCGGCCGCCACCATTTCCGATACCGCCATGTCGGTCTTCGCCGCCCCGGGCGTGGCAGGGCCTGTCGGGACGACCGGAGTCGGCGTTTCGGGCGTCGAAACAACGGGCTCTCGGTTAGCGGTTGTGGACGCTGCTTGCAGGGTTTCAACGTGTTTGCGCGCCTCGTTGGCGGCGACGCCGGTGGGAAAGAGGCGCAGGTAATTCCGGTAAAGCTGTAGCGCACGCGGCTTTTTGTCCGCGAGGCGGTAGGCCTGCGCTGCGTTAAACAATAACGCCGGATCGGGCTTATATCGGAACGCCTTTTCGTACTCCGCAGCCGCTGCGACGTAGTTTCCAAGACCGAACTCTGCCGTTGCGCGTTGATAGGCCTCTCGCGCCGCTGGAATATCCGTTTGGGCGCAGGCCGATCCCGGATGCGCCGCCAGCGCCAGGCCGATCGCGCAGGATAAACACAGGACCTTCAACAGGTGGGCCATGGACGCTCGCGACTTTAACACCGGTCGAAAAGGACCGCGCATAATGCACTCGGTAGAACTGCGCGGGTTCTTGATGGGATTGCCGCCCTCGCGAAAGGTGCCACAGTGTCGAGACATGGGCACCCGCACACCCAACCGAACGCAGTCCGCCGCCGCCATCGCTGTGCGCGGGCGAGTCTTTGCAACGCAGGAGGGGACGCTTGCGGCTCTGTTGCGAACGGCGTTTCCGGGACACAGCTGGGCGCAAGTCCGCCGCCTTTGTCTGACCGGCAAGATTGCGGTTCGCGGCGAAGTGCGGATGGATCCGGCCCTCCTCCTTCGGGTCGGCACCGAGGTGGACTGGGACATGACACGTCCCGATCCGGGGCGCGCTGCCCAACCTGATTTCCGGATCGTGTTCGAGGACAGTCAGATCATTGTCATCGACAAGCCGCAGGGCATCAGCAGCGTGCCCTACGATCGCCATGAGACGAATACTGCTCTCGATCACATTCGCAAGATCTGGCGCGCCCAGGGTCGCAAGGCCACCGCCCAGCCGATCTTCACGGTTCACCGCATCGACAAGGACACGTCGGGATTGTTGTGTTTCGCCAAAACGAAACTCTCCGAGCGGGCCATGCACCGCGTGTTCAAAAACCATCTTGCAGACCGAATGTATCTCGCGGTGGCACATGGCGATGTGGTGCCCGGGCGCATTGAATCGGTTATCTGTCCGGATCGTGGCGACGGCATCCGTGGTACGAATAGACGAAGCTCGGAAGGCCAGCTCTCGGTCACGCATGTTTTTGTCGAGCAGCGTCTGCGAGGCGCGACATTATGCAAAATTCGTCTCGAAACTGGACGCACCCATCAGATTCGAATACACCTTTCAGAAAGGGGACATCCCCTTGTCGGTGAGACGGTTTACATTCGCGATTTGCGCCGGGATGGCGGTCACGAAATCCAGAGTCGACGACTGCTATTGCACGCGGCGACTCTGGGTTTCGAGCATCCAGTGAACGGGCAGCGGCTGTTTTTCGAAAGCCCGTTGCCCCCGGATTTTCGATCTGGGCTCAGCGCCTTGAACGTCGGCTAAAGATCATCGCTCCCGCGAGCGCAAGCAATGTCCACAAACCGCTCGCATTCGCGAGCCTTCCCGCGGTGGAACATCCGCCACCATTCGAGAGCTCGGCCTTCGGGCCACCGCTTGATTCTTCGATTCCGCCCTTCTGGACCGTGGTGCGCGGCGGCCCGCCCCCCACGGCGCCACCTTCGGAAAACGCATCACCGCCGTTTACCCCGACCTGGCCATCAAGGACCAAGACGAGTCCGGGTGGCATGCAATAGAGGTTGGGAAGAGCTGCGTTGTAAAAGGGAGCTGCCGTCTGCGTGGAGAAATCGTAGCACGACCATCCATCCTTGCAGTCTGCCGCGGTTTTACAGGCAACCGTTTTCGGAAAACAGGCCCGGACGATCTCCTGAACCTCGCAGACGGGGGGCTCCTGGGACGACACGGGGACGTCGCCAGACGGAGGCAAAGCTGCCCCTGTGCTGGCGGGTCTCGAGGTACCGGCGCCCGTTGCGCCTCCTGAGCCGCCGTTGTCTGGCTCGACGACGCCGCCGCAAACCTCGGTGCGACCGATCTCCATACAATCAAACCGGGGATCACCGCAGTCCGCGGACGTGGTGCACGTCTGCGGCTCGTAGGTGCAGGTCTTGCTGACCGGTCCAGGTGATACGGGCGGATCCATGATTGGTGGGGCGATAAGATCCGTCATGCCGGGAGGAGCGGCAGGATCCGTGCTGGCGCTACCGGTCGAACCGCCGGTACCGGTACCGGTTGAATCTCCGCCATTCGACACACAGGTCAGAGGGAACGGACATTCGCTGGTGACCATGCATGTGATGGGTTGTGGCACGCAGCCGTAAATGTTGGTCACGATCGGGTCGCAAACTGCACTCGGGTCGCAACCACCGGCACTGCCACCAACGATCTCGCAGGTTTCATTGAGACCGCAGCCTGCGCCGTTGTTGCAAGGCGAGGCGGCAACAACCGCAGACGCATGGGTGCTCCAGAGCAAGATCGTTGCGGAAATTGGGGCGATAAGGAATCTCAAGTGCATTTGGCGAACCTCCGGGTGGTGGTTTCTGCATGTCGCGTGCCGGAGGCGATTCGATGAAGGGCATTCTGTAAAGCCCCGGAATTCTTGGCAAGCCCCCCCCGGGCCACGGGAGATTCCACCAGATCTTGGTTGTTAACCCTCAGATTTTCGTGACGGACGAGACATTCGCGTGATGCGCGGGGCGTGTTCGGGATAACGCGCGGCAAGCTCCGGTCCCTCTGCGAGCTCGAAGTCGGCAAAGTCGAATCCGGGCGACACGGTGCATCCCCAAAGGCAGTGCGACACGCCGGGGGCAAGCTCGGTTGCAAACCAGGATCCGGCAGGAATCACGAGTTGCGGGCGTTGACCCGCTGATATATCCAGACCCAGCGAAACAACCCGTCCCGGTCCAATGGGTGGAAAAAGTAGCACGTCGAGCGGGCCGCCCTCGTGGAAGTGAAACAACTCGTCCGAACGCAGGCGATGCAAAAACGTACACCCATCACGTGCATCAAGGAGAAAATAGATAGCCGTGCTGGCGTTGCGCGTGCCGTTGTGGTCGGCACTGTGTATCGAGAGTGCCGAACGATAGGTCTCGACGAAATACCCCCGTTCGGGATGCCGCTGCATGCCAAGTTGCGCGATGAGTTCATCGACCCTCATGTTTTGCCCACAATGGCTTCGATATCCGCGACTGTTTTGGGGATGGCCGCCGTGAGAACTTCGTGGCCTTTCACAGTGACAAGAACATCGTCTTCAATGCGGATGCCGCGCACGTCTTTGAATTGTGCGAGCCTGTCCCAATCGATTCGGGCGTGCAAACCCGGATCGCGTCCAAGCTCCGGATGCTCGAGAATTGCAGGCACCTGGTAAAAGCCAGGTTCAATCGTGACCGCCATTCCCGGGGCAAGAATGCGATCCAGACGCAGGCTTTTCAGGCCAAAGGCTTTTGAGCGCGACGCCCCCTTGCTGTAGCCCGCCAGGTCGCCGAGATCTTCCATGTCATGGACATCAAGACCGAGGAGATGTCCGATGCCGTGCGGGAAAAACATCGCCACGACGCCCTGCTCGATGATGTTGGACAGTTCGCCTTCCTTCAAGATGCCGACATCCTGTAGTCCCTGTCCGATGCACTCGGTCGCATTGAGGTGCAAGTCCCGATAGGACGCGCCGGGTTTGACCCGGGATATGGTGTCGGTCTGAGTGTGTAGTACGATTTGATACAGATCGCGCTGGGTTGGAGAGAAACGGCCCGACACGGGCCAGGTGCGCGTCACGTCGCCCGCAAACCCGCCGCTGCTTTCGGCCCCGACGTCGCAGAGCAACAGATCACCGTCGCACAGCATGTTGCCGTGGTGTTCGTTGTGCAATACTTCGCCATGCACCGAAACGATTGATCCATAGGCAACCGTGAGATCGCGGGCGATAATCTCCGATTCCATGGCCGCGCGGACGACCGACTCTCGGATGCCCGCATGCGTGTTGCGCATGCCCGCGGCATGAGCAAAGGCAGTGGCCACGGAGGCCTGCCGCAGCTCTGCAATGGCCGCGTCGTCGTGAATGATGCGCATTGCCACCATCGCCTCGGCAAGGGGGCGATCGGGCTCCGCGATGGTTCCGGGCAGGATCTCCCGGCCAAGCAACCCCGATTGCCGCCGACATGTCCCGTGATCCGGAGCCGGCAACGTCAACAGAGTTTCAAGATTGCCGAGTGCATCCGGGAGTGTCTCGACGGATCGGACCTCACAGTCGAGGCTGCGGCCCAGATCCGACAGCGTGGGTTCGGGCCCGTGCCAGAGCGCATTGTTGGGATGCGGCGGCGGCGAAAAAACGACCCAACGCCCGTTTTCGAAAAGCGCAAAACACTCTCTCAGGGGTAACCCGAAAAGATAAAGAAAATGACTGCTGGCGCGAAACGGATAGGCGTTGGCGGGGTAATTGCGTGGCGACGGCGCCCCGGAAGCCACCAACAATCGGGTGCCCGACATACGCTGACCCAATTGTTCTCGACGGTGAACGAAGGGGCGAGCGTGCGACGGCGCGAGATCCATACCGCAAGTATAGGACGAACGGTGCCATACTGCGCGCAATGCCCCGTTCGTCGCGTGCGCCGCTGCTCAACCGGAAGACGTCGTGGTTTGCCGGGGTGGACGGGGGGGGCACCAAGACCGTGGCCGTGGTGGTTGACGACCACGGGAAACTGATTGGGCGTGGTGAGGCGGGCCCGGGCAACGTCCACGTGGCGGGTTGGCGACTAGCGACCCAGGCGGTGCAGGGGGCGATGGACGATGCCCTGCGGCAGGCGCGGGGTACCCGATCTCGCGGGACAACCATACCGCTGCAAGGAATGTGCGTCGGAATGGCGGGCCTTGATGGGACACGGAACGTACGACGATTCGAGTCGTTCCTGCGCAGGTTGAAACTCGCATCAAAAGTCCGTGTCGTTACAGATGCTGAAATCTTGCTGGCGGCGGGTCTCGCGGAGGGGAAAACCGAACGCAACACCGCCACCCTCGCGCTTATTTCGGGCACGGGTTCCATCTGCTGGGGTCAATCCCCGACTGGCGAGAGCGCGCGCACAGGGGGATGGGGTCATGTCGTGGGGGACGAAGGTTCGGGCTTTGCGCTCGGGAAAGCAGCCTTGCGTGTTCTTTTTGAGACCGAGGATGGTCGCAGAAGCGCAACACGATTGCAGCAAGCGATCCTGAAACAACTGGGGTTTCCTGACGCGGTCTCGCTCATGGTCCACATGACAAAGCCCGAACGGCGAAAGGACGAGTTTGCAACGCTTGCACCGGTTGTCTTTGCACTGGCAAAACGAGGCGAAAGCGACTGTCGTAAATTGATCGACGAGGCGGCCCTAGACTTGGCGGCGCTCGTTGACGGGGTAGTGCGTCGTTTGGCTGCACAGCGGTACACCCTGGTTCTCGGGGGTGGGGTGCTCGCCAACGAGCCGGGTTTTCGCAGGCAGGTTGTGGCCGCCTGTGGACGCAGGCCCGGCCGAATCGTCGTGGCACGACTACCCGCGCTGGGAGCCGCACGACTAGCCATCCAGGGAAATGATTCTAAATAACCGTATTTGTTGTGAAATTCGATTGTGAATGTTGGGTGACAAAATCCGATGCAGCCTGGCTACGGGCAATCGCCTAGGCTTAAGATAGGAAACGTTTCATGGCCCGCCGTCGCGTTAGAAAAACCCATCCTCAGCTTCGCATGTTGCCGCCGGTGCGTGATGCTGCTGCCGAGAAAATGTACTTGAACCGCGAGCTGTCCTGGCTTGAGTTCAACGGACGGGTTTTGGACTCCGCTTGTGATGCATCGGTGCCGCTGGCGGAGCGATTGAAGTTTCAGGGGATCACGGCCTCCAACCTCGACGAGTTTTTCATGGTCCGGGTCGCGGGTCTCAAGCAGCAGCTAAGCAGCGATGTAACCGAGTCGGGCTCGGACGGCATGTTGCCACTTGAACAACTCAATGAGATCGCGCGCCGTGTGCACGCGATGGCCGATAGGCTGCACTCAAACTGGCGTTCGGATATTGAACCGGCGCTTGCTCAGTCCGCTCGGGTCAAGCTGTTGCGGCCGAAGGCGCTTTCCGAGAAACAACGTGCAGCGGTCAAGAATTACTTCACCAACGAGGTGTGGCCTGTATTGACGCCGCTCGCGATCGATCAGGGTCATCCGTTTCCGGCCCTCAAGAACCGCAGTCTCAATCTCATCATCTTGCTTAATCAGCAAAAGGGTCGAGTTACGCGGCGAGAAAACACGCCAGCCGTTGTGCAGGTGCCCGCTATCTTGCCGCGTCTCGTTCCGCTTCCGATCGAAAGTGATCCCGATTCCGGCAAGGCGGAATACATCCTGCTCGAAGATGCCATCGCGATGCACGTGGGTGATCTTTTTCCCGGTTTTCGAGTCGATTCATGCAGCACATTCAGGGTGACGCGAAATTTCGACCTCTCAATTGACGAGGAAGATGCCGTCGATCTGTTGAAGACCATTCAGAAAGAATTGCGTCGTCGTGAACGCGGCCAAGCCGTTCGGCTTGAGATCGAAAAAGACACACCGGAGCACGCGATCGAACTTCTGCGAACATCGTTGCGTCTTGAGGCAAACGATATCTACGCTGTCGCGGGTCCGCTCAATCTCGCCGATCTCAGCGCTCTTTACGGGCGGGACGAGCTTGCACCTTTCCGCGATCCGCCTTTTTCACCCCAGTTCGTTCCCCAGTTGGTGGAATACGATGACATTTTTAGCGTGATTCGGCAGCGCGATCTGTTGCTGCATCACCCGTACGAATCGTTTGAACACGTGGTCGACTTCATCAGCGAAGCTGCGGATGATCCCAACGTGTTGGCCATCAAACAAACCCTTTATCGCACAAGTGCCGATTCGCCCATCGTGCGCGCACTCGCCCGCGCCGCAGAGAACGGCAAGCAGGTCACCGCCGTTGTCGAGCTCAAGGCGCGTTTTGACGAGGGATCCAATATCGAATGGGCCCGCGTGCTGGAAAGCTCCGGCGTGCACGTTGTGTATGGCCTGGTCGGGTACAAGACCCATTGCAAAATGTCTCTTGTGGTACGAAAAGAGGGGCGCAGGCTTCAGCGTTACTTGCACCTGTCGACGGGTAACTACAATCCCTCCACGGCGCGGCTTTACGGAGATCTGTCCTTGTTCACGGCCAGGGATGCGTTCACGGATGACGCTGGGGCGCTTTTCAACTTCATCACCGGCTACTCCACGCCACCACGCTGGAACCGTTTTGCCGTTGCGCCCCTTGGACTACAAGAGCGCGTGATCGAGCTCATCGATCGAGAAGCACGGTTTGGTGACAAGGGACGCATCATCGCCAAGATGAATTCGCTCGCCGATGGCAACACGATACGCGCGCTGTGTCGGGCTTCCACGGCGGGAGTCAAGATAGATCTCATCGTGCGCGGCATCTGCTGTTTGCGACCTGGCCTTCCGGGCATCAGCGAGAACATTCGTGTGACGAGCATTGTCGACCGTTTTCTTGAACATGCTCGCATCTTTCATTTCGGCAACGGCGGTGAATCCGAGGTCTACCTGGCCTCGTCCGACTGGATGCCGCGCAACTTCGTCCGTCGTGTCGAGGTCATGTTTCCGATTGAAGACGCGGGCATTCGACAGCGTTTAATTGACGACGTTTTGGCGGCTCAGCTGCAGGACAATGTGAAGGCTCACATTTTGCAATCCGACGGATCGTATGTTCGTGTCCCAACGCCCGATGTGCCGGAGTTGCGCATTCGCAGTCAGCAGAGGTTCATAGACCTTGCGCGCAGCCGCCCCACCAATTCCGATGAATCTCCCGCCAAAGTCCAATCCTTGCGTGTGCGCACGGCCCCCGGGTCTTCGTCGGCGTCGTCGGATGTGGCTGATCCCGAGAAATCCGCTGCAGGCTGATTCGCGTTCCGTCGCTTGACGGATGGTGGGTCCGTGACAATCTAGGTGGGGTCAGCCCCCATACCCATGTCGCGCAAGCAACCAGACCACGAATCGGTGGTCGAAAAAGACCTCAAGACGATTGAGAAGCCGAAACTCAAGCGGCCGGATCGCTACGAGGTATTGCTGCACAACGATGACTATACGACGCAAGAATTCGTGGTTCACGTGCTGGTTCGCTTCTTTCACCACGACTCCGCGCGCGCACAAGAGATCATGTTGCACGTGCATACCCGGGGAATTGGGGTTGCCGGAATGTACACCTACGATGTGGCAGAAACGAAGGCCACACAGACGGTTCGATTCGCCCGCGAAAACGAAATGCCGCTTCAGTGTTCGATTCGACGTCTTGATGGTTGAGAAACTTAAGGATTGGTGATGGCTGACAATAACAACAACACGCCTTCCGATGATGCTTCCGGTGATGACGACAGCAACGGTTCCCCTATTCTGAGCCCGGAACTTGAAGCGGCGCTCCGGATGTCGCTCGACGATGCCACCCGGCGCAATCACGAATACGCTGGCCTTGAACACCTGCTGCTTGCGTTGCTCGCCGACGACAAAACCTGCGAGACCTTGCGTCAATGCGGCGCTTCGTTGCCCCGGATGCGGCAGAAGCTCGAGTCGTTCCTGTCGGATGAGGTCGAGGCCCTGGATTCAAAGGTGGACGCAGCACAGCCCACGGTGGGGTTTGCACGCGTGGTTCAGCGGGCCGTGAACCACGTTCTGGGGGCGGGCCGTCGCCAGGTAACGGGGAACAACGTGCTCGTCGCCTACTTTTCCGAGCCCGAATCGCACGCCGTCTTTTTCCTGAAGGAAGAAGGCATCGCCCGTCTAGACATCGTGAGTTACATCGCACACGGGGTGTCGAAGTTGCTTCCAGCAAGGCGACCCGGTGCTACGGATGGTGCCGTGCCGCCCGGGCACGAGGAAGAAGAAGCGCCGGTTGATCCGTTGGCCGTCTATGCGATCAACCTCAACGAGCGGGCTCGCGAAGGCAAGATCGATCCCCTCGTTGGGCGCGACCGGGAGGTCGACCGAGCAATGCTCGTGCTGGCGCGGCGCCGCAAAAATAATCCCTTGTTCGTGGGCGACGCAGGCGTTGGTAAAACCGCCATTGTCGAAGGTTTGGCCCGCCGGATCGAGCTTGGCGAGGCGCCCGAATCGCTGGCAGGTCACGAGATCTGGGCGCTCGATCTTGGTTCACTGGTTGCGGGAACGCGATTCCGGGGTGACTTCGAGGAACGGTTCAAGGCCGTGCTGCGTGCACTCGAGGAACGTGAGAAGGCCATTGTCTTCATCGATGAATTGCACATGATTGTCGGCGCCGGTGCCGCATCGGGTGGTGCGATGGATGCGTCGAATCTGATCAAGCCGCTTCTGTCGTCCGGGCGTTTGCGTTGCATCGGAACGACGACCCACAAAGAGTTCCGCACCCACATCGAAAAAGATCGGGCGCTTGCCCGGCGATTCCAAATGATCGAGGTGGGTGAACCCACCCATGACGATGCCTACGAGATCTTGAAAGGTCTGCGATCACACTACGAAGATTTCCACGGTGTGCGCTATCACGACAAGGCCTTGCGAGCCGCTGTCGACCTTTCGGTGCGCCATCTCATGGATCGACAATTGCCCGACAAGGCAATCGATCTCATCGACGAGGCCGGCGCCGCGACCAAACTGAAGACGCGCAAAAAGGGACAGCCGGTCGCCTCAGGAACCGGAGCCGATGCCATCTCTAAACGGCCCGTTGTGCGTGATCGCGACATCGAGCTCGTTGTCGCCAACATTGCACGCATTCCCGCCAAGCGCGTCGCCTCGGACGATCGGGATCGCCTTCGGACGCTCGACGCGGAGTTAAAGGGACGTATTTACGGTCAAGATTTTGCTGTCGACAAGGTTGTGCAGGCGATTCGGATGGGTCGTGCTGGCCTGTCGAATCCGAACAAACCCACGGCGTCCTTTCTGTTTGCCGGCCCGACCGGCGTCGGCAAAACCGAGCTCGCCAAGCAACTGGCCGAATCGCTTGTCATCAATTTTCAGCGCTTCGACATGTCCGAATACATGGAGCGTCATACCGTATCACGGCTGATTGGCGCGCCTCCGGGCTACGTCGGCTTTGACCAGGGTGGATTGTTGACGGACGCGATTCACAAAAATCCTCATACGTTGCTGTTGCTGGATGAGATCGAAAAAGCCCATCCGGATGTGTTCAACATCCTTTTGCAGGTGATGGACCACGGTACTTTGACCGACAACAACGGCCGAAAAACCGACTTCCGCAACGTGGTTCTCATCATGACGAGCAACGTCGGTGCGCGCGATCTGTCCCGCCGGATGCCAGGCTTCCAGAATACGGACAAGTTTGGTGATAGCGACGAAGCGTATCGACGGATGTTTTCTCCAGAATTTCGCAACCGGCTTGATGCCAAAATTGATTTCGCACCACTCGCGCCGGAAATCATGGAGCAAATCGTCGACAAGTTCATCAAGGAGCTCGAAGCTCAGCTTGTCGAGCGCCAGGTTCAGATCGAGGTCGCACCGGCGGCCAGGCGCTGGCTCGCCGAAAAAGGGTACGACCCCGCCTTCGGCGCGCGCCCGTTGGCTCGGCTCATTCAGGACGAGGTCAAGCGACCGCTTACCGACGAATTGCTATTTGGAAAATTGAGCAGTGGCGGTTCGGTGCGCGTGGATGCGGAAAACGGCGCGCTGGTGTTTACGTATAGCTAGCTTCAGTTGATCTGCTGAAAGCGACCGGCGGCATCGAAGATACCCTCGAGCTTTGGCACGAGGGCATCCGTTATAGACGATCGCAGGCCCATGAATCGCTCAAGCGATCCCTGTTGCGCAAGTCCGGTACGGGAGGCTCCACTTTCGACAATCCACAGGGCCTGCAACACCGCCTTGCACGCGGGAGAAAGGTGCGCGCTCGTCGCGGCCGGATCAAACAGCATCCCTACTTCGGACGGCAACCGTAGTGCGGGTATCACGAATCCATTCAGTCGGTGCAGATGTTGCGACGAGATGGCGTCGAGAACTGGCAGCGACGAAATTGGAGCCGAGCCATTGTCCAATTGAAGTGACAGGGTGTGCAACAAAAATACCTTGCCCACGTTGTGAAACAACCCGAATGCATGGGTTTCCATCGGGTCGGCATTGCGGTCGAGTAGAACGATTTCTTGAGCTGTGAGAGCCACCAGGAACGCGCGATGCAATTCACGCGAAATCCGTTCGCGCAACGAGACGTCTTTTCCCACAATGAACTGCTGAGTAGCGAGCGCCAGAATCAACATGCGCGTACGGTTCTCGCCGAGACGGGTGATCGCATCCACCACCGTTCTTGCCTGTCGACCGCGCCAGTAATATGCGCTGTTTGCCATCGAGATGAGTCGTGCGGCGAGCGTTTGATTTTCCATCGCCAGGTCCGCAAGCAGTGAAAAATCGACCGGCCCCTGGAGCAGGCCGCGAACCCGGGTTAACATCTCCGGAACCATCGGTCCGGGTAAGGTATTGTCGGCCACGCATTGTGCTACGTTTAATATGGCGGCCTCTGCCTGCTCAATTTCGGGAGCCAGGGGAATCGACGGTGTCGTTGCAAGCGCCGCGTCAGCGTACACAACATTGCAAGCGTCCAAAATCGAATCGATGATGGTGGAAAAATCGTTTTGCAAAAAGACCGGTGTCACCGTCCCAATGGCATCGAGTGGCACGATGCGCTCCATGGAATCGATATCCGTTATCAACGCCACGACCCGCGTCGGTCGCGCTCCGGTTTGCGGTTTCAACAGGGTGGCGAGTGCCCTCAGCTGGGAGTCCGAGACATCGTCAATCGTTATGACGATACTGTCTGGGTACCTTTGAGCAGCGAAGGCAAGACTCACCATTTCCGGAGTGTTTGCCCAAACGGCCGCGAGGCCCTTGTGTCGCAAGGCTGCCGCCGCCATGTGACATAGCGCGGTACTACGGCTGAAAAACAAGCAAGTGGGAGGCAAAAGGGGAGCTCTCTTTTGGTAGATACCGTCCGACCACTTTGTGAAGCTTCTGAACGAAAAAAAGAGCGATGCCTATTCTACGCAATCGGGCACAGCTTCCGTGTCACCCTTGTCGGGTGACGGGCGGGCTTACATTTCCGTTTGTGGTGTCATTCGTTTACCCATCGTGAGGCAGACGAACGCGAGCAGCAAGTTGGTTCCGCCTGCGGCCAGTAGTGCCGGCGCGAGGCTGCCGAACCAGTCGTAAAGCTGGCCTGTGATAAGCACACCGGCCAGATTACCGACACCCAGGACACCCGCGGTAAACAAGGTTTGACCTGTGGCGCGGAGGTTTTCGGGCACGAGCGCATGCAGCCACGAAACCGATACGCTCCAGAAGACACCGTAGGTAAGTCCGTGGAGTACCTGTACGGCGATGAGCGCCGCTGGATGGACGACCCAGGCCGACAAGATCCAGCGCAAAGACGAACCAAACATCGTGATTGAAAACAGGGTCGAAAGGCGTGCACGTTGCAAAATCGAGCGGCCAAAAAAGAAGACGAGCAGCTCCGCAAGAACGCTTATTGCAAACGACCAGCCAAGCACGCTGCGCGAAAAGCCCCGGTCTTCTACCAGGGCGCCGAAAAAGCTGTGAAACGGCGCCGTACAACCCCAGTGGATGCCGCCCACCACGATCAAAAAGATCAGCCGTCGGTCTGCCAGCAATCGACGGGTATCACTGAACCTTGGTCGTGTTCCGCGTTGTCCGCCTCGGACGAAGAAGGCGACGAAGAACGCCAGCAACAAAAAGGCGCCCGCGACAAGAGGAACAAGTGGCCCGTTGGTTTTATCACCCCATCGGTGCGTCAGAAGGAGACCCATCGTGGCGGACGCGAACATGAACGAAACCGAGCCCCACAGCCGAATGCGACCGTAGATGTCGTTGGCCATTCGAACGCGCATGACAGCGAGGCTGTCCGACAAGCCCGGCAGTGGCGTGAAGAAGAACTGAGTCACAAGATTCGACACCCACAGGCCGGCAAACGAGGTCGAAAACGACAGCGGTATATACGCGAGTGCGGTTCCCAAAACAGCGATCTGTGCCACGAGATCCGGTCGGCGTGTTCTATCCGCAAGCCAGCCCCATACAAACGGGGTGGTCAGGTGCATGAGCGGCGTACACGCCAGGACGAGTGCGATTTCGTTACCGGTCAAACCCCGGCCACGCAGAACCATGGGGAAAAACGGAACCATGATGCCTGCGCCGAGCAGGTACGTAAAAAAGAACACCCGCAGCGGCAATGCACCCGGTATGCGAGGAGGTTCCCCGGCAGAGTGATTCGACGGGTGTGAAGTGGCGTGGGTCATGGGGTCTGTGCGAAAGGAGAATGTTGCAGTCCGTCCTCGATGTGGCGTGCGACCGCAACGGATTCCTCCTGCAAGAACTCGGCGACCGCCTTTCGCAAGCCCGCATGCCTTATCCAGTGGGCGCTGTGGGTTGGCACGGGGAGAAGCCCCCTTTTCTTTTTGTGCTCTCCCTGTGCGCCGGCCTCAAAACGCTTCAGCTTGCGTTCGATCGCCCGGTCGATCAGTCGGTGGTAACACAACTCGAAGTGCAACATATCGGCATCGGTTCGCGTTCCCCAGTAGCGACCAAAAAGCACGCCGCCCTTTTGAAAGTTCAGCGTGCCCGCAACGATTGCGCCGTCCTGTCGCGCCGCCGAAACCACCACCCGATGGGCGAAGTGTTCGCGCAGGTGGGTGAAGAACGCGGGCGTGAGATACGGTTCGCTGCCATGCCGATCGGCGTTCGCAAGGTACAACTCCCAGAGTGCCTGCCAGTCGGATTCGGAAAGGTCCGCGCCCTCGATTGTTTGCAACTGCAGACCGTGGCTTTCTGCCCGCTCGCGTTCCTTGCGAATTTGTTTCCGATTCTGCGAACGAAACTCGGCCAGGTATTCTGATGAATCGACGTACGGTTTGTCGGATCGGTTTTGCCAGTGGTATTGGTATCCCGTGCGGGCTGCGAACTCGGCTTTTACAAGGGCGTCTTGCTCGCCGCTTGTGCAAAACAGCACGTGTGCCGAAGAAGCGCCGGTTTTTCGTGCGGCATCCATCAATCCCTCGATGAGTGCGGCCCGAATCGTGTCGGCGTCGTCTCCCTGTCGGGTCAAGATCCGGTTGCCCGTGGCGGGCGTAAACGGAATTGCAGCCACAAGTTTCGGATAGTACGGAATGCCCGCGCGTTCGGACGCCCCCGCCCAGCCCCAGTCAAAGACGAACTCGCCGTAGCTGTGTTGTTTGAGGTAAGCAGGTATCGCGCCTACGAGGAGCCCCGATTCATCAACGGCGGTCACAAATCGCGGTGCCCAGCCCGTCCCGACGCCCACGCTGTGCGATTTTTCGAGACCTGACAAAAAGGCGTGTTCGATGAAGGGATTGTCGGGATCGGCTTGCTGCGCTAGTGCGTCCCAGTCCGCCGCAGAGACCTCCGCGTCGACAAGACCATTTAGCAACTGGATTCGCATCGTGAGCGCGTGCAAGATACAGGGAGAGGCAACGGGTGATCGGGAAATTGTACGGGTTTTTGAGTCATACGTTCGCCGTTCTCGGGCCTGTTGGCTCGGTCCTCGTGTTTGTAGGAATCACCGTGGTCGGCCTTGTGGGCGCTGCCGCTGCAATTGTCTTGCTACCGAAGGATCATTTTCAGCTGGAGCAGCCGGTCCGCCATCGGCACCCGTGGATACGCATTCTGTTGAAGATTCTGAGAAATCTTCTCGGCTGGGTCCTGATTCCACTCGGCGTTTTCATGTCCTTGCCGCTCGTTCCCGGGCCCGGCGCGGTTTGCATCCTTGTAGGTGTATCGCTGGTCGATTTTCCCGGAAAACGTCGCTGGCAACGACGGATTCTTCATTTGCCCTCGGTGCGGCAGAACATCGACGGGTTGCGCGTGCGTTTTCGACGTCCACCCTTCGATCTCGACTGATTGGATCTATCGGTCCTCGCCCAACAAGTATCGCAAAAGTGGCGCCGCGTGGAGTGCCTGTGCGACCTCGCCCGAATCAATCAGTGGAAGCACGGCATGCCGCGGGACGAGATGCACGCGAAGATCCTCGGTGGCCTCCGGATTCGGTTCAGCAATGAGTTCCACGTCACGTGCTACAAATGAATGGGAGAAATTGTTCTGCATCGCCGGGTTCGGTGCAAGCCGACACAGCGGTTCCCAGCGTCCGCCCCCAAATCCGGTTTCTTCGAGCAACTCGCGACGTGCGGCTTGTTCAAAGTCATCCATGTCTGCGGCATCGACGAATCCGGCCGGCAACTCGAAGTGGACTTCTGCAAGACCTGGCCGATACTGCCGAATCAACACCACTTCTTGGGCTCTGGTGATGGCCACCACGTTTACCCACGGTGGAAACTCGGTGATCCAGTACCGGGGTATCTCCGCACCACCGGGCAAACGCAAATGATCGCGTCGCAACGTGAAATACGGCGCTTCTCGTATCACATATTCGCGTTCGAGAATTTGCCAGGGCGCGGGGTCGTCTTTGTATCGGCGCGACATCACCATCAACTTCCTAGATTGCGTCGTCACCCGCCAGAGCAGCATCGTCCGTGCTGCCGCTGTCGACGCCCGGTGACGGTGGCGTCAACGCGGCGTCTCGGATGCTCATGCGGGCATCAACGCCTGCGTCGGGCATCATCGTCATGGGTAAGATGGGCGGTGGCACCACCGTCGAGGGTGGATCGCAGTCGGTTGCGGGAACACAGGCAGCAGTCTTCCCGAGGTTATTGCCGTGGATGGGGGCTGTACAACAAACGTCGCCCTGGGTACGGCAGTCGCGAATATCCACGCAGGCCACCCGACAAACCCAAACCGGCGTTTGTTGCACCTTGTATGAGTTGATACAGACGTAATCCGCCTCGGCGAGGTCACATTTGCGGTATGGATCGGCGTTCGAGTTTGTGCTGCAAGCAACCCCTTCGCCCGAAAGCAGGGTGGCACCCGAGCAGCTTCCCAGAAAAAGAAACACACCAACCGATATTGCAAGCTGCGTCATTTGCACGAGTATATGTCGGATTGTAAAACCCAACTTACGAGCCCATGAGCGAAAAACGCGACTACTACGAAATCCTTTCCGTCACGCGCGACGCGGATGGGGCGACCATCAAAAAGGCGTATCGCCGCCTTGCCGTCGAGTTTCATCCCGATCGCAATCCCGACAACGCCAAGGCGGAGGAGCAGTTCAAGGAAGCTGCCGAGGCCTACCAAACGTTGTCTGACCCCGAGCGCCGCGCTGCCTACGATCGGTACGGGCACGATGCGGGACGTGCCGGTGGTGGTTTCTCGGATGCATCGGATATTTTCTCAGCGTTCGGCGACATATTTGGTGATCTCTTCGGCGGGCGGGGCGGCGGCGGTGGCCGTCAGGCGCGTGGTGCCGACCTCGAGACGGTGGTCGAGCTCACCTTGCTCGAGGCGTCGCAGGGTGCTTCTCGCGATTTGGAGATCACACGCCAGGTTTCCTGTACGCCGTGTGCCGGGACAGGTGCTGCTCCCGGAACGCAACCCAAGAAATGTGGTACGTGTCGCGGTTCGGGTCAGGTCGTCCACTCCCAGGGATTCTTGATGATCTCGACCGCTTGCCCGCGTTGTCGTGGTGCGGGACAGGTGATTGAAGATCCCTGCAAGGAATGCCGTGGTACGGGTCACATGGGCGCCAAGGACAAATTGCAAGTGCAGATCCCTGCCGGTGTGGACGACGGCTCGACCTTGCGTCTGACCGGTCGCGGTGAAACGGGTCCACGGGGTGGCCGTCCAGGCAATCTTTATGTACACGTTCGCGTAAAGCCAGACGAACGCTTCGAACGCGAAGGTGCGAATTTGCATACCGTACTGTCCCTCACCTTCGCTCAGGCTGCGCTTGGGGCCACGCTCTCCGTCGATACCTTGACCGGCAAGGACGAGGTCGATGTGAAGGCCGGAACGCAACCGGGTGAGGAAATCGTACTGCGCGGCCGAGGTCTGCCCGAAATCAATGGTCCGCGTACGGGCGACATCATCGTGCACTGTCGCCTCGTGGTACCGACGAAACTGTCGAAGGACGAGGAGCAACACCTGCGCGCGTTTGCCGCAGCCGGTGGCGGTGGCCCGGTCAAAGAGGGCAAGGGCGGTATTTTTCGCCGCAAGAAATAAAACGGTGCAGTCCGGCACGCCCTGCGCGGAGCGCCCTCAATTCGAAACGTCGAGGAGGCCCTGCCAGTCGCTTCGACTCTCGGGAAGGCGATCGTCGTCTTCCTTCGGCGTGTCACGATTGGCCTCGTTCGGCGCCATCAATCGATAAAGCACATCGTGCAATTTATGAGACGTTCCCCGATCAAGCGGTGCGTCGCGAACGATGCGCAGCCGGCGTCGCATACGATCATCGGCGTTGCCGGCATCGAGCCCCATCGCATCCGGTTTCTCGCCCTTGCGAGGCGCAACGTTCCACAATCCGCGACAATGATCGCAGGGCGCCTTGTCGTTGGACAGACCACAAAGCTTGTCGAACAGGATCCCTGCGTTGTTGCGCGCGGCCTCGGCATAGCGGTTGACATCCTCGATCCGCATGCGCAGCGTGTCGGCGACACGCTCTTGTGGCCAGCCGAGTGAATCGACCAGCAACAGAACGACTTGCTCCTCGAACGGCATCGACCGTCCCACTGCGGAAAAACAATAGGCCACGTGGCTGCGCGGATTGAACTCCGTGTCCGCATCCCAGAGGGCATCGGCCACGTCGCCAAGCATGCTGTGGCTCTCACATAAATCTTCGACCTTCAGCTGCGCAGACGGTCGCCACCGGCGTTGCAACGCCAGAAACTCAAGCGTCTTGCGGACGGCCAGCGTCTGCATCGAGTTTTTGAACGGCTCGTTTTCCGGCAGCGCCCCCAGCGACGTGAACGCATCCACCATCGTTTCCTGAACCAGATCGCTCACGTCGTCGGGCTGGCCAACCAGTAACCGTACCACCTTGCGCGTCTCCGGTTCGGCGGCGCGCAAGAGGTCGGAAAGCGCCTTTTGATCACCCTCGCGGGCAGCCAGAAGGCGTTTGCGTTCGATATCGGACACGTTATTCGACAAAGATATCAACTGACGGCCGGACCTTCGCGCAGGCTGCGAGGGCAGGGTGGATCGGGTGAGACTTGAACTTGGTCATCAGGCTGTCGTCGAGCTTGCCGAGTGCGATTGCGCGGAAGCCTTCCTGCTCGATGAGGTAGTCAAAGCGAGGGGCCCACTTGCGCGAACCGAGGCGTGCGGTGGTCGAGCAGTTGTCGACCATGTAAGCCACGCCGCGGGCGTGCATGTAGGGGTTGAGCGAGTCGACGGCCTCAATGACCGATTCGTTTGCAACTTCGGAGTAGGGGTGATCGTGATCGAGGAGCACGTCGATCTGGGCCATCATCGTGGCAGCGTACACGCCAGCCGTGAAGGGATGTACCGGGATATTGGCCTCGACGCGCTTCGCGCGAACCTTGGCGCCCGTTTGCCAGGTCTCGGTTCCGTCAATGACGCCCATCTTGCGCCGCTTCAAACGATCGCCAGCGAGGATGACGCTGCGAATTTCATTGCCCGATGAAACCTCGTCGTAGATCTCCTCGAGAACGTCGCGGGCTGCAGGGTACGTTCCCTTATAAGCCGACTCGAACTCTTTTTTACCAGCGTCGTCCAGACCCTGATAAAGGGCCAAAATTCCCTGTTTGCTGATGGTCTTCGAGATGGGACCCGTAATCGACTCACCCGAGTTCAGGAACGCGTCGTCGTGGCTCATCCCCTGTGACACGTATCGGCGGTAAAGAACCTCGATGATGCCGTGAACGGCGCCGAGCAAGATCCCACGCTCGCCGTAGATATCCGACTTGAACTCGGATTCCAGCGTCGTCATGAAGGTGTAGGGCGAGCCGATGGCAACCGACCAGCCAAGCGCGATCTCCGTGGCGCGACCGTCGATGTCCTGCTCAACGGCAAAGCTGGCGTTGATGCCAGCGCCGTTCTTTTCCTTGCCCTGCACGTAAAGCCGGCGCACCGAGGGACCCATGCCTTTCGGGCAAACCGCGATAACATTGATGTTTGAGGGGAATTTTGCGCCAACATTCTGCAAGTGGCCGAGCAAAAATCCGTGAGAAAGCCCCAGCGTTGCACCGGGACGAATCGCCTCGAAGATCTTCGAGTAAAGTTCAGCCTGTGCACCGTCCGAGATGAGGAGCAGCACGAGATCAGACTCACGCACCACCTGGAACATCTCTCCAAGCGTGTCGTCCTTCTCATTAAATCCTGCAGCGCGGGCAGCATCCATCGAGGACGATCCGGGACGAAGACCAATCTTCACCTTGATGCCAGTGCCTTCAAGCGTGTCACGCAGATTCTGTGACTGCGCAGGACCCTGCGAGCCCCAACCGATGACGCCGATTTGCTTGATCCCAGCGAGCGCCTTTGGAACCAGCGGGAACAGGTTGCGACCACCCTTGACGATGTTCTCGACCTGGCCTCCACCCACTTCCATGGACTCGACCTGAAAAATTTTCGACGAAAACGACAGTGACTTCGGCATCGGGATCTCCTTTGTGAAAACCAAGGGTAGGGCACAGGTGTCGTTGCGTAAAATGAAATTATCGGCATATACTATTGCGTAAACTGCAACACAGGAACCATGGACTACGACGCGCTCAGTCAGTTCTCGCATCTGTGCCGAACGCTGCATTTTGGCCGAACCAGCCGTGAGCTCCACGTCAGCCCCTCGGCTCTCTCCCGGACCATTTCCCGTTTGGAGGAAGAGTTGGGCTGGCCGTTGTTTGAACGGGATCGGCGCACCGTTCGGCTTACGGCCGAAGGCCAGCAATTTCAGGTTCACGCCATCGAGACCCTGCAGCGCTGGCAGGCATTTTCGACGCGGCTATCGAGGAAATCCGAAGCCCTGTCGGGTGAGATCGGGATCTTTGCGTCGGTCACCGCGTGCCAAAGTTTCTTGCCGCGAATTCTCACCACGTTTCGTTCCCTACATCCCGAAATACGAATCAAACTTGAAACCGGTTATGCGGCCGATGCACTTGGAATGCTGGCGGCGGGTGCCGTGGATGTTGCGGTGGCAGCCTTGCCCGAGAAGGTCGCGCCATCACTTGTCGCACGCATCGTTGTGGTGACGCCGCTCGAATTTGTGGCGCCTGTCTTGGATTGCGAGGCAACGCGTTTGCTCGAACGCAGTCCCGTGCCGTGGGATGCTGTACCGATGGTATTGCCCCCAGGTGGCATCGCCCGCGCCAGTGTGGATCGGTGGTTTCGGCAAAAGCGCATCAGCCCCAATGTTTACGGTGAGGTTGCGGGCAACGAGGCGAGCCTTTCGCTTGTGAGTCTCGGTTGTGGCGTGGGGATCGTGCCTCGTATCGTTGTGGATCGCAGCCCCCTGCGAAATGATTTCCGCGTGCTGTCGGTCGAGCCGCACTTGCCGCCTTTTCGGGTCGGGGTTTGTACACAGAAACGAAAGCTGACCCATCCCATCGTTCGCGCATTCTGGGATTCAATTTCGTAGGGTACACTCCCACCCTCGATGAACCGCCTCGTCCTAGTCGCATTTTTGTGTACCGCTCCGTTCGCCGCCGCCGGTGAGACCCGCCATTTTCGGCAATCGAATCACGAGGAATTTTCTCAAGGAGAGGCGGCTGGCACCATGGTGTTGCCGACGGGTGAAGTTGCGGCTGGGATGACGAAAGAGCGATTTTCGGTGGACGCCGCATTCGTCTGGTGTTCAACCATGTCGGGCGACGGCAAGACGGCCTATCTCGGAACCGGTGATACGGGAAAAGTTTTCGCAGTCACCGTCGTCGACAAAAAAAGTACGCCTCGCTTGCTCGCCACGCTTCCGGAACCCTGGGTTACTGCCATCACGACAACGGGCGATGGCTCACTGTTGGCTGCGACGACACCGGGTGCCCGGATTTACCGGATTGATCCGAAATCCGGCAAGTTTTCCGTCGTCGCGACTCTTGATACCAACCACATCTGGGCACTCGTACACGACGCCAGTAAACGTACCACTTTTGCCGCAACCGGTGGTCCGGGCAAGATCGTTGCACTTGAACCGGGATCTGGCGCCGCCTTGAAGACGCGCGTTCTATGGGATTCAAAGGATACGCATATCGTCTCGCTGGTGCAGGGCGGTGCCAATCGATTGCTTGCTGGAACATCGGAAACAGCCGTTCTCTACGCTGTAAATTACGACGGAAAGGCCACGGCACTGCACGATTTTGAAGCGAGCGAGGTTCGCTCAATCGCAGCACTTGGAGACGTGCTTTACGTCGCCGTCAATGCCTTCACGTCGGGTGGAGGCTCTGCTTCCGAAGATGCAGGCCGTGCTGTCGGGACGAAAATTCAAGTGGTGACGGGGGGCAAGGTCCCTGCTGCCGTCGGTGCGTTGCCGCGTCCCGGTGCCCCGAAGGGTACGGGTGCTGTGTATCGGTTGGAGAAAGACGGCAGCATCGAGCAAGTTCATAGTCTCGCCGATGGGTACTTCACCGCTGTTTTAAGCGGTGCAAAGTCGAGCGTGTTTGCCGCGACCGGAAGCGACGGCAAAATTTTCCGCATCTCCGCGGAACGCGAGGTGGGCCTGGCCGTTGATCTTGACGAGCGGCAGGCGCTGACCCTGTTGCCTCACGGCGATGGATTGTTGGTGGGAACCGGTGACGGCGCGAGCTTGATAGCGGTTCGCCCGAGTCCTCCGCCTGATGCCCGCTATTTATCGAAAATTTTCGATGCCGCGCGGCCCGCTCAATGGGGTCAGGCCATGTACGGCGCTTCAACTGCACTCGAATTTGAAACACGCTCTGGCAACACGGCCCGACCCGATGACAACTGGGAAGGCTGGAAGACTCTGGGTGCCGCACAGTTCATCAAGGAACAGGATCGCGGTATTGGAATGGTGGCAAGCGCGCCGGGACGATACCTGCAATATCGGGTCAAGGTCGCTGGTGACGCGAGCTTTCGGGATATTGATCTGGCTTATCTGCCGCAGAATCAGCGCGCAAGGGTAACGGAACTCAACATCGAAGCAGAGTCGTCAACCGATCTGAAACTTACACATACCGCCGTGTTGAAGCTGCGCTGGAAAGTTGCCAACCCCGACGAGGATGCCCTCATCTACAAGCTGGCGTACCGGCAATCGTCCGAGCAGGTTTGGCGACCCCTTGGCCCGGAAGATCCCTTGCAGAAGGCAGAGTTCGACTGGGATACGGATTCGGTTCCCGACGGTCGATATCTCGTCCGGATTTGGTCGTCGGATGGCAACGCCGCTGCCCAAAACCGCGCGCTGTCACACGAATACATTTCACCACCGATTCTCGTCGACAACACTCGCCCCGTGGTCAGCGATTTGGTTGAGAAACTGCCCACCATAACGGGCAAGGCAGCCGATCCTTCCGGAATTGCCCAGGTTGAATTTGCGATCAACGGTGGCGCATGGCGGCCGGTCTCTTGTGACGACGGCATCTTTGACGAGAACAGTGAAGGGTTTTCATTTCGCCCGCCGGTTCTTCCGTCTGGGACACACATCATTTCCGTGCGGTCTCGCGATGAGGCCCACAACCTGGGTGTGACTCGTTTGGTTGTGCGGGTGAAATGACCCGGCCTGGTTCCGATATCGATGGCCTTCTGCCCGCTCCCGAGGTGATTCAAATCGAGGTGGGGTTAATGCAGAACTTTGTCGAAATTCTGTATTGCCCGGAAACCCGGGAGGCCGCGATTGTGGACCCCGCATGGGAATCCGATCGCTTATTGCGGGAGATTGAAGCGCTGAAGCTGAATCTTCGGTCGGTCCTCATCACGCATACCCACAACGATCACATCGAGGCCGTGGATGCCGTCGTTGCAGCCACCCGGGCCCGCGTGTTCGTTCATCCGACGGAACAGGCGCGCGTTGAGGCAATCTGTCGTACGGTTTCGCCACCGGTCGAGTATGTGCCGGTTCATGATCGCATGGACATTGCGATTGGCAATTGCGGCGTGCGCGTCCTTGAAACCTTTGGCCATACGGTTGGCGGTGTTTGCTACCTGGCCGATGGCTTTATCATCGCGAACGACGTTCTGTTTGTGGGCGGTTGCGGCCGCACCGACTTGCAGGGCGGTAATACGGATGCGCTCTGGCACAGCCTGCAACGGCTGATGGCGCTGCCCGAGGAAACCCGGGTCTATCCAGGTCATGACTACGGACGGACGCCCACCTCGACGATGGGCCGTGAAATACTGCAAAACCCGTATCTTCGTGCGGACATGGAAGGCTTCCGCGCTCTGCGCGAGCGTCGCCGGTAGTCCGACAGGACACGGGGTTCTTTGTCTACGACAAGACGATCAAGGACTCGTGCGCGGCTGCGAGGAAAGCGTCGACATCACTCTCGTCGTGGCACATCGATAAAAATCCGGCCTCAAGCTGTGCGGGTGGCAGGTAATACCCGCGCTCCAACATTGAGTGAAAGAAGCGCCCGAATCGAACGGAATCAGCGCGTTTCGCCGATGCAAAATCCACGACCGGTTCGCGGCAGAAAAACAGGGTGAATGCTGAACCAATTCGCTGCAAGCGCGCCACCGTCTTTGTTTTCGCGATGATCTGCTCCATCCCCGCCTCAAGCCGAGCACCCAGTGCATCGAGCCGGGCGTACCCGGGGCTCGTCAGTTTCGTGATCGCCGCAAGGCCCGCTGCCATCGCCAGCGGGTTACCCGAAAGTGTCCCGGCCTGATACACCGGTCCCTCGGGCGCAAGGCGCGCCATCACGTCGGCACGGCCACCGAAGGCACCCAGCGGCAAGCCACCACCAATAATTTTCCCGAGGCAGGTCAGATCGGGCTTCACCCCATACAGTGCTTGCGCACCGCCGCGCGCAACACGGAAGCCGCTAATCACCTCGTCAAAAATCAACAACGCATCGTGCTCGTCACAAAGCGCGCGCACGGCACGCAGATAGCCTTCGCGCGGTGGCACAAGTCCCATGTTTCCCGGAATGGGCTCGATGATAAAGCAAGCCACATCGCCAAGATGACGGGCAAACGCAGCACGCAGTGCCGCCTCGTCGTTGAAGGGCACGAGGATGGTATCGGCGACGGCTGCCTCGGTGACACCTGCTGACCCGGGTATGCCGAGCGTCGCTGCGCCCGAGCCCGCGGCCGCCAACAGCATGTCCGCGTGTCCGTGATAGCCGCCTTCAACTTTGATGATCTTCGGCTTGCCGGTGAACCCGCGCGCCAATCGGAGCGCGGACATCGTGGCCTCCGTACCCGACGAAACGAAGCGCAGGCGCTCCATCGACGGAAACGCAGCACGAACGGCCTCGCCCAATAATATTTCTTTTTCGGTCGACGCGCCGAAGGTTGTGCCCTCAGCTGCAGCAGACACAATCGCCGCGTGAATATCCGGGTCCGCGTGACCCAAAATCAGCGGTCCCCACGAACCCAAAAAATCCAGGTATCGGTTTCCATCGGCGTCGAAAACGTGCTTGCCCGCACCGCGTGCAAGAAAGACCGGTGTTCCGCCCACCGAATTGAAAGCGCGAACCGGCGAATTCACCCCACCCGGGAACAGGTTGCGCGCCTGCTCAAACAACAGACTCGACTTGTCGTGTTTCATGACTGCAGCCTATTCCTCGTCACCTGCATCGTCGCCCGTGTCGTCGCTCACATCGTCATCGTCACTGGCATCGTCGTCGTTCTCGTCGCCTAGATCTTCGGCTTCAAGTTTTGCAGTCGCGAGTTCAGCACGCGCCGCTGCGACTTCGGGCGATACTTCGCGATCTTCGTCCTCATCCTTTTCGGCGAGGCGCTCCATCGCGACCACTTTTTCGCCCTCGTCGAGGCGAATCAGGCGGACGCCCTGCGTGTTGCGACCAATGGTCGGAATCCCATCGACGGGCATGCGGATCAACTTGCCACCGTCCGTGATGATCATCAGATCATCATCGTCGTTCACGATGCGTAGCTCGACCACCTTGCCATTGCGCTCGGTGGTCTTGATCGTGATGACGCCCTTGCCGCCGCGGCCCTTGGTCGGATAATCCGAGGTCGGTGTCCGCTTTCCAAAGCCGCGTTCGCAAACCGTCAGCAGGGTAACCTCCGCATTGCGCGGAATAACCGCCATGCCGACAACTTCGTCGTCTTTTTCGCGCAGGTTGATGCCACGAACGCCGCGGGCGCTTCGGCCCATCGGTCGCACTTTTTCTTCGTTGAAACGGATCGCGTAGCCATTGCGTGTCCCGAGCAACAGATCGCTTGCCCCCTCGGTGACCCGCACGCCGACCAACGCATCGTCCTCGTCGATCGACAATCCGATGATGCCGGTAACACGAATGTTCGAGAATTTTTCGAGCGAGGTCTTCTTGATGACACCCTTCTTCGTGGCCATGACCACAAAGGCTCCGACCGAGAATTCCCCCACGGGCTGCAGGGCCACCACGCGTTCTCCCTGTTGCAGCGGCAAGAGGTTGACGAAGGCTTTTCCCTTGGCATTGCGACCCGCTTGCGGGATCTGCCAGATTTTTTTCGAGTAGCACCGCCCGGTGTTCGTGAACATCAACATCGTATCGTGGGTGGATGCCACGAAGAGCTGTGTTACGAAATCCTCTTCGTGCGTTTTGGCGCCTTGGACGCCCTTGCCACCGCGCTTCTGTGCCCGGTAAAGCGTCTTGGGATTGCGCTTGACGTAGCCGCCGTGGGTAACCGTAACCACCATGTCTTCTTCGACGATGAGGTCTTCGATGTCGATGTCGGATTCATCAAGATCGAGCAATTCGGTCCGACGATCGTCGCCGTAAAGCGTGCGCACCTCTTCAAGTTCGCCCACAACCACCGCCATCAACACCTTGTCGTTCCCGAGGATCTCTTCAAGGCGTGCGATCTCGATCTTGACTTCGCCTATCTCTTTTTCAAGCGACTCGATCTCAAGACCGGTCAACTTGGCAAGGCGCATATCAAGGATCGCCTGCGATTGCCGCTGAGACAGTGCGAAACGCGCCATCAAATTGCCGCGCGCAAGTTCGGTATCGTCGGACTTGCGGATGACCGAGATGACCTCGTCGATGTTGTCGACGGCGATCTTCAGGCCTTCGAGGATATGCAGACGATCGCGGGCTTTTTGCAGCTCGAAAATCGTTCGACGTGTGATCACCTCGCGACGGTGCTGAACAAAGTGTTCCAGCATGTCCTTGACGGTCACAAGCTGCGGACGGCCATCAACGATGGCAACCATGTTGACCCCGAAGCTGTCCTGCAGCTGGGTCATC
>JAYUPZ010000532.1:0-3003 GCA_043759805.1 Myxococcales bacterium
TAGGATGGCGACGACGCGCCGATGTCTGCACACGCAACCGCGAAAGCTTCGGCAGAGAAAACAGTCGAACCTGGAACCAATGTGTTGAAATCAAAAACCGTCGTTTGTCCAAGCGTCAGAGGAAGAAGGTGGGTCTGAATGGTGGTTCCGACGATTTGTACGCGCGCACAAGACGCGTCGGCTGGTGCCTCCCGAATGGCCAGGCGCACACTCGCGAATCCTCCTGGGGGCGCTTCGTTATCGCCGCACCCCACGACTCCAGCCACGCATAAAACCAGGGCTGCCAGCTTCTTCGATCGAACATGATGTATCTCGGTTTGCATTTTCGCTCCTTTATCAAACGTCAACGCGAGCCAACGACTGGTTTACGCCGCCGCACCCGCTGCTTCTCGTACTCACGTACGGAAACGACAACGTGCCCATTTGTTCTCAAAGAAAAACAAAACAGTTTTGCAAACAAACTGCGACGTTCAGAGACGGCTTCCCGGAAATCGGAAATCGCCGTGGACGCCGGTAAGTTTCACAACTGAGAAAATGTATTACGGAACACGCATCGTACTGGCGGATCGGCTCGCGATCCCGGCGGCGTCGTGGCATGCTGCTTGGGTGACCGATTCGCTTTCCGTCGCTTGTGGCCAGTTGATTTCTGTTGGGTTTGAAGGTACCTCGGTGCCCGCGGGTCTTCGTGCCCGCATCGCCGCAGGCGAAGTCGGCGGTGTCACGGTCTTCGGTCCGAATCTTGAGGCGCCGGCCCAGGTGGCCGCCCTCGTCCTTGCCATGCGGAAAGCGGCACCCGCCGCTACGCCCCTCTTAATATCGATTGATCAAGAAGGCGGTCGGGTTCAGCGGCTTCGTTCACCCTTGACGGTTTGGCCATCAATGGCGCAGGTGGGTGCCGCCAACGATCCCGACCGAACCGAAACCCTCGGCAGGTTTTTAGGTGCGGAACTCGCCGCCCTTGGCATCGGCTGGAATCTCGCGCCCGATCTTGACGTGCACACGAACCCGTCCAACCCGGTGATTGGTGACAGGGCGTTTGGAGCAACGCCGGCGCAGGTAACGCTTCACGCTCTTGCCTTTTGGCGCGGATTGCGACATGCGGGGCTGGCCGGTTGTGGCAAACATTTTCCGGGTCACGGCGACACCACCCTCGATTCGCATTTCGATTTGCCGGTGGTTATGCACGGTGAGGATCGATTGCGTGCGGTCGAATTTGCCCCTTTTGCGGCGGCCGCAAAGGCGGGCATCGATGCGATCATGACCGCGCACGTGATGTACCCAGCACTTGATCCGGACCGACCTGCGACGTTGTCGCACAAAATTGTCTCGGGTGTGCTACGAAACGAGCTCGGATTTAAAGGCTTGATCGTGAGTGACGATTTGACCATGAAGGCAGTGGCAGATCGCCATGCACCCGGGGAACTTGGGGTTGCCGCCATCGTGGCCGGCGTGGATCATCTCCTGATGCGAAGGCCTGAGAGTGCCCAGCTTGAGATGCATGCCGGTTTGGTGCACGAGGCTGAAAAAAGTGCTGCATTTCGCGCGCGCGTTTTGGAATCGGCGGCCCGCGTGGCGTTGTTCAAGAAACGCATCACGGTTGGCATGCCGCAACCGGGAGCGCTGTTGCCTTCATTGTTGGGCCCGCCGGCGCACAAGGCGCTCGCAGGGTGGTTTGCGGCACAGGTACAGAGCACCTAGGCCGGCGCCATACGCCTGCGGCGTACCAGCGAAAACACCGATTCTGCCAGAACAAGCAGGATCAACACCGCGCCCATGTTGTGCCAAAGCGGAACCTTGTATTTAGGCGCGTTCTGATTGTTGGCAGCGTTGGTTGCGACGGTGCTGTCGTTGCGACGGGTCGGGTTGGATTCCCGCGGATCGAGGTTCACAACAAAGTCTTCGACGGGAAGGCGCACCAGCATGTTGTCGGTTGAGGCCGCGCGCACGCGGTAGGTGCCGGGCTCATCGGTCTCGGTGAAGGTCAACTTCTTGTCGGGATCGTTTACGCCCCGTCGAGCAATCCAGACCTGACCGTTGGGCTTTTCTATTTCGAGACGCAGATGTTTGCGTCCTATCGTGATGGGTCGAACTTGCCCAACCAACACACTTCGGGTTTCGCCGCCCGAGGGGGCCCCTGAAAGACGGCGGACCGATTCGGCCACAAGTGGCAAAAAACCAGGGCGTATCGGCAGATCGGTCCATTCGCGATCGAGGGTGGTCGACAAAAGTAACACGCGGCCGGGATCGCGTGCGCCCCCGGACGCCGGAGGAAAGGTTCGCTCGACAAGGGCGGGTGCGCCCGTCTCGTAGCTCACGATCACCTCACGGTGTTCGGTCTCGGCCGCGGGTTCAAGCAGGAAGTATTTGTAGATGCGGGTCGAGGAAAGACCTTCGCCATCCGCGCCAAAGGTTCCGAGTAGCGGATGTTGTCGATCGATGGGCGCAAAGCGTTCGGCAGGACGGTCGTCGACAAGTTCACCCTCGGCAACAGGACTTGATCGAATACTGATGTCGTGGCCCGGCAGTGCCGATGCCGTTCGCTGCAAACCAATCGGTTGTGGCAACAGTGGCCCAAGCTCAAGATTCCACTGCTCGGCGTTGACTTTTTCGCCAAGCGACAAGAACAGTCCGCCTCCATTTTTGACATGTTCACCAAGGAGCCGTGCGAACGCGCTCGTGGGAGAGGCCACATTGGCAACGAACACCACGTCCCGATGTTGCATCAACTCGGCACTGACATCGTCAAGCAAGACCGTATCGATCGAGACGCCACCGCCGATTGTTTCCAACGCCGATTCCAGAAAAAAGGTCTCGTCCTCGGTTTTTTCCGTTCGGGGATCGCCATTGACGATGAGGATTCGGGGCGCTTGCCCGGGCAAGAATGAAGTGATGCGGCGATCGTCGAGGGGGAAAGCATCGGCGGGGATCTCGACGCCTATCTGGTGAACCCCTTCGCCATCGGTGGGCAAGACGTGAACAAATTTCTTGCGACCTTTGCCGTCG
>JAYUPZ010000533.1:0-3002 GCA_043759805.1 Myxococcales bacterium
CGGCAGCACCAAAATGCGCCTGACCACCCAGCTGTGGAACGCCGCGGGCAAGCCCGATACGAACAACGAAGCGTATTTCGATGACATCAAGGTGGTGGCGGGCGCGTGTCCGGATCTGTGCGCGGACGCAGCCACCCGGTGTGACGATGGCAATCCCTGTACGGAAAACCTGTGCCGGTCCGGAACCGGGGTTTGCGAAAACCCCATCGCGTTCACGATGGAACCCATTGCCTGTGACGACGGCCTTCTGTGCGCAAACGACGACAAGTGCGTGGCGGGAACCTGCGGGGGTACGGCCCTTAGTTGCACGGCCTTGGACAACGCGTGCGTGACGAACGCATGCAGCGCCGCAACTGGCACGTGCGAACCTGTAACCTTGGCGGACGCCGGTACCGAATGCAGCGATGGTAGTATGTGCACAGAGAACGACGTTTGCGACGGCAGCGGTCAGTGCACGGGGCCTCAAATAGCCTGTGCCGACGAAAACCCCTGTTCAAAGGATGGTGTCTGTCAGCCTGATACAGGTTGTGTCTTCGACCAACCGGAGCCTGATGGCACTACGTGTTCGGTGTCCGCGCACGCCTGCGACCAAAGCTCTTGCCAGGTCGGTACCTGCACGGCCACGTCTACGCGCCCGCAGGTCTGTTCGCTTCGCCCGACGGTTGCACGCGTTGCCATTGGCGAGGGGCCAGGATTCTGGGCGGTCTTTGGTTATGAAAACACGACCAAGGAGGCAATCAGTCAGCCTTTTAGTCCACTTAACAACGTCACTCCGGGTGTGACCGATCAGGGGCAGCCCGAAACATTCTTCCGGGGTGTGCACCCAACCGCATTCAAAGTTCGGTCGACGGGTGGCCCCGTGAGTTGGACTTTGGGGAACACCACTGTTGTCGCTGATGAAACGCTGTCGGCTGCCTCCACATCATCAGATGACACTGGTGATTACCTGAGTCTCAACGACATCAAATATCGAATGCCCATCGACAGAACCAAGGTCCTGGCAGATTCAGTGGTAGCCACAGCCGTGGGTCCAAACGGATTCGCGGCCGGCGAGTCCCAAGTCGGGCGCGTGTCTGTTTCGCCCGCCGGTACAGCGCAAATGTCAATCCCCATTTGGCTGCCCGAGGGATATGCGGGACATTCACCCAGCCTTTCACTTGGATACGACAGCTCTGCGGGGAACGGTGTTTTGGGGATGGGGTGGTCGATCGGGGGGATATCGAAGGTAGAGCTTTGTCCCAAACGATCTGACGGTATTTCCGTGACACGAAGAGCGTCGCGTTTGAATGACTCGGAGATCTATTGTCTGGATGGAGTCGAGCTTCAGAATATTACAAATTCTCCGTTCTTCACGAACCCTGAGGACACGCGGCAGAAGATCACGGGCTTTCCGCCCCAATACGGCACTTTAACGGACAATTTCGGAGGCTTTGAGGTTCGAGATGGCTCCGGAAAACTCTTCCGTTACGGTTTCGGGACGGCGCGAACGATCAAGGATGCCGGCTCTCAAATGAGGCCCATGGCCTGGTATCTCCACGAGGTTTTCGACAAATACAAAAACTGGATTCGTTATTCGTACAACAATCTTCCAACCGAGGCGCTCCCGCAGTTGGCAGGAATCTCTTGGGGAGCCAAGGACGGACCTGCCGTTGGAGGGGTCTCCCTAGTATACAAGGGGCGCCGCGACGTGTACGGCGGCTACCGGTTCGGAGCGCCCTTCAAACAGATCGGCCGACTTTCGCGGATTGACGTAAACGGACCCACGCACTCCGGAGCGAACGGGCTGTTAAAAGCGTACAAAATGGTCTACGTAGATGAAATACCCCGGAGCCAAGGCTCTGTAAGCAAGCGTAGCCTTCTTACGACCGTACAGGAATGCGATAGCCGGGACATCTGTCTCCCGCCTACCTTGTTCCGTTATTATTCTGGTTTCGAAAAAATGGTCTACAGGGAGTCCATAAAGGTTGCGGACCATCGCCCCGGGACTTCGGGAAAGGTTGACGCCTTTGTGGCGTTGGCGGATGTCAATGGGGACGGCGCCGATGAGGCGATCGCCTACGCTGAGCCCGGAGCCAATTCGCCCCAGACCAGCAGCGGCTGGGTAGTTCGCGACTTCATTGCCGAATTCAAACAGAAGCCAGACGCACCCTGGTTTACGACCGATTTGCCGAACAGTCCCGTCGGGTGGAAGGATTCGGTCTTTCAAGGACTCGCCTTCCCCGATATCGATGGCGACGGTTTGCTTGAAACTGGGATGTACAACACGCAGTCCAAAGGGTACCGATTTCTGTCGCCGACTGTGGATCTGGAAAATCGGAATCTCAAATTCTCGGAAAGAG
The DNA here is from genome assembly GCA_043759805.1 of Myxococcales bacterium. Taxonomy (GTDB): domain Bacteria; phylum Myxococcota_A; class Polyangia; order Fen-1088; family Fen-1088; genus JAWXBF01. Next base: position 2,340 of record JAYUPZ010000533.1, read on the forward strand.
AAAAATTCTATTTCGAAGGAGCTCCGGTTTCGTCTTTAGGGAAGTACTTCGCCGATATCAACGGCGATGGTCTCCCGGAGATGTTGTGGGCCAATCCTGTCGACAAAACCTGGTACGTGCTTGTCAATCGGGGGCGCAGCGCGGACACCTCGACATGGAAGAGCCAGGATACGAAGGTTCCATTTTTGTCAGCGACGTTTTCGGGGAATGTATTTGTCATCGACACCGACGGCGACGGCAGGAGTGAGTTCCTTGTGCCAAGCTCGGTTCCCCTTCCATTGGAACGCACCTATCTTTCGATAAGTGTGACCCTTCCTGCAGATCAGGTTCAATTGACCTTTAAGCACACTTCGCTCCCGGTAGAACGGCCGAACGTCGCCTATCGAAAACTGGATCTCAACGGGGATGGGTTGCTGGATTTTGTAGAAGTACAAAACTCAGCTGCGACCGTGGCCAATAGGCGTGAATATGTGAATATGGGTAATGGAGGTGGATTCGCCTCGGCACTGACATCTTGGCCCGCTCGCGGGTCGGTCGTCGTCGATAAGGACCAGAATGGTCGGCGACGAACTGATCGAAGTTGATCCCGCGTTGGTGCATGGAGATATCAACGGTGACGGAATGCAGGATGTCGTTGCGCTGGTAGGTTCGGAGGCCAATACC